>NZ_CAKVZL010000051.1:0-15165 GCF_934835595.1 Eubacterium sp. AF15-50 | reverse complement strand
GTTCTGCCTCAACCATAACATAAACACCTTTTGCCTCTAAATATTCCTCTAATGCCTCTGCAATCTGTTCCGTCATCTGTTCCTGTATCTGAAGTCGCCTTGCGTAAACTTCCACTGTTCTTGCCAGTTTACTTATTCCCACAACTTTTCCGTTAGGAATATAAGCAATATGCACTTTACCATAAAAAGGCATCAGGTGATGTTCACAGGTAGAGTAGAATGTAATATTTTTCTCTATAACAACATTTTCGTTGTCACAGGAAAATGTTCTGGACAAATGCTCTGCCGGAGTTTTGCCCATTCCGGCGCATAACTCTTCATACATTCTTGCCACTCTCTCCGGAGTATCCTTTAACCCCTCTCTGTCAGCATCTTCACCGATACCTTCTAAAAATAGTCTGACTGCTTCTTCAATTTTTTTCTTATCAAACATGTCAATCTCTCCTTCCGGCTTTAACTGTTTGTTTTAGCTTTAATATATTTCTTTAGTGCCCTGCGCAAATCCTTTAAATACGATAATGAACCAAAGGCAATAATTAAATCACAGTTATTAACATTAACTGAATTTATTGACATTTTAACTGCCTCATCCATTCCTTTTGCGCAAATAACATTACTGTTATATGATCTTATGGTTTCTGCCAATATTTCTCCATTAAGAGCCCGTTCATTATCAGGTGTTACGGTAATAATCATTTCCCCTCTGCCTGCTATCATTTCCGCCTCTTTTTTAAAGTCCTTATCGACCAACACTCCCATTATAAAGGTAATTTTCTTATTTGTAAAATACAAATCTATAGAATCCCTTAATTCTTTTATTGCTCCGGGATTATGGGCACCATCAATAATAAATAAAGGTGAATCATTTATAACTTCCATTCTTCCCGGCCAATTGGCATTTAAAAGTCCTTTTTCTATGTTTTCTTCAACCTTAAATCCACGATTTTCCAGCGCCAAAGCTGCTTCTATGGCTGTAATTGAATTTTTAACCTGATATGTTCCGGGCATTTTTAATTCTATTTTATAGATTTTCCCGTTAGATGCCTTATATTCATATAAGGTTAAAAATCCTTCAGCCTTTATACCATACGCATTTTGACACAATATGAAAGGAGCCTTTTTTAATTCTGCTATTTTCTTTATGGATTCTACAGCCTCATCAGTCTGATTCGAAACAATCACCGGACAGTTGTCCTTAATTATTCCCGCTTTTACCCTTGCAATTTCACCTATTGTACTGCCTAAAAATTTTGTATGGTCAAGACTTATAGTTGTAATAACACTACACAGTACCTTTTTAAACACATTTGTGGCGTCTCCTTCTCCTCCCATTCCACATTCTACCAGCACTACATCACATTTTTTTCGCTTAAAATATTCAAACGCCATGGCTGTTTCTATTTCAAAAGGAGTTGGGTGCGGCAATGATTCCTTAACCATTTCATTGCATTTTGATTTTATATAGGTTAAAATATCCGCCACCTCTTCCTCTCTTATATAGGTATTATCCGTTCTTATTATTTCCCTATACTCAAAAACTGCCGGTGAGGAATATCTTCCTGTTTTGTATCCTGACTCCATTAAAATGCTTTGCAAAAATGCCGAGGTTGAACCCTTTCCATTGGTTCCTGCCACATGAATCACCTTTAGTTCATCCTGAGGATTTCCCATTTTAGCAAGAAGTGTTTTTATGGTATCAAGTCCTAACACACTTCCATATTTTTTTATTGCTTCCATATATTCCATTGATTCATTATAATTCATATGATCTCTCCTAAAGCCTGTTTTTTACACAAAAATATTGTCGCATTCATCTGAACATCTGATAAATACGACAATATTTTAATTATTCATCATATACATTTTTTTCGCTTAAAAATCTTGTTGCTACATAACCGGTTTTTCCGTTATATTTGATTCTTGTCCAGTCGCCTTCATTACTTAAAACCTCAACCTTTTCACCTTTTTCAATAGTAGTAACTACGTTATCTGATGAATCGGTGCTTGCCTCACTTCTTAAATTTACACCATCATTAGTATACATTGATGTAGATGCTGAAGCGTTGTCACCTGTTGTAGCACTTTCACTTTGATTTTCAGTCTTTGTAGTCTCCACGGCTTTGACTGTTGTTTCCGCTGCTGCATTTTTCTTATTGGTTGTTTCCTCAACTGTTGTAGTTTCAACTACAGTAGTAACCTCAACGGTAGTAGCCTCTGCTGTTGTTTCCTTTGCTGACTTGTTGCCTTTTTTTGAAGAACATGAAACACCGATAATAATAATCAGTATAAGAAGTATCACTACACCTGCAATTCCTGCTAATGTCATATTTCTCTTCTTTATTTGCTCTGCTCTTTTTATCTCTGCGTTTCTTCGTCTGTTTTCTACGATTCTCTTTATTTCTTCATCTCTTGTTTCTGGCATAAAATATCACCTTCTACTGTAAATTTTCTTCTTCCTCTATAATCTCGTCATATTCTCCGGACTCAACTAATTCATCAAAAGCATCTGAAGCTAAATAAAATTCTGCTTCTGTTTCAATGTTATCAAGTCCCGGTTCACCATCTTCATCTTCATAATATCTGTAAAGATATACTTCTCCCTCTTCATTTTCAGGTCCTTCTGTAGGAAGCAATGCGATGTAATCCTGTCCGTTTTCTGCTTCAAAGATACTTACCACAAGGCAATCTACTTCTGTATCATCATCTAATGTAAGAGTTACAAATAAATCCTCATCTTCTTCAAACTGATTATTATTTCCCATATCATCCTCTTTCTGCGTAAACACGCCATATATTTTAACGGATATTCTTCTATGCAAAAAATATCAAAGGAATTTCCTATTCCCATATTCATTACTACTTTATCAGAATAAAACACAAAATGCAACAAAACAAGGACTTTTCACGAAAAGTTAACATATGATTTCATTAGCAAACATAGACATTTCCACATCACACCCTAAGCTTTGTGCCACACCATAAACACACAGTTCTTCTATTGCTCTAGTTATTGCCACATAAAAAACTCTTCTTTCTTCTTCATAATCCCTTTCCCTTACCGCCTTTGAGGTAGGCACAACTCCCTGATTTGCATCTAATATAAACACGATTTTAAATTCCAGTCCCTTAGAACCATGCATTGTTATTATATTTATCCCTTCTTTATCTTTCTGTGACCTGTTATTTTTTTCATTTTCTATTGACCATATCCACTCCTTTAAGGTATTGTATTTTAATGCTTCATTGTAAATATCATCCATTTGTTTAATCAGGGCTTCTCTTTTCATATTATGGTCAATAGCGTATTTTCTCAAATAATTTTCATAGCCTACTCCGTGTTTAATATATGTTATAGCCCCGGAAGGATTTAGCTTTCTTACCATGTCAAAATGGAATTTTAATTTTTCTATATTATCTGTTATTTCTTTACTTTCCTGATATATTTTCCTTAATTCTTCAAAATCTATACTATTTTCCCCTATCACCGCTAAATTTATGTATCTTTGTGGTTTATTAACTATTTTTATAAAACTGTCATTGTCTCTCAGAGGCATTTTATCATAGGTTATGGCTGCTTTTATGTAATTAATTATATCTTCTGCCACCATTCCCCTATAAATGCTTTTTTCCCCTTTTTTACTTTTTGAATCTATGCTTACGTTTTTTAGAAAATCGGATATTTCCGGAATCTGGCTGTTATTCCTTACTAAAATTGCAATATCTGACGGCTTAACTCCCTTCTCCAAATATTTCTTTATTTTCTTTGCCACATACAATAATTCCTGATTCTTATTTTTAAATTGTCTGACATCTACCTCTTTTCCTCCCTTTGTATTAGGTATTATATTTTTCTCATATCTGTTTTTATTATTTTTTATTAAGTTTTCTGATGCAGCTACAATAGTTTCCCCGGAGCGGTAATTAATATTCATGATTATAGTTTCTCCATTTTCATAATCCTTTGTAAACTGCCCCATTATTTCAGGGCACGCCCCTCTAAATCCATATATGGACTGGTCATCATCCCCCACTATAAAAATATTGTTATCAGGGCATGCTAACATCTTCACTGTTTTATATTGAATAGTATTAATATCCTGAAATTCATCAATTAAAATATACCTATATACATTCTGCCATTGTTTCAAAATATCAGGTCTTTTAACAAACAATTCATGACACCTTAAAAGGATATCATCAAAGTCAATTTTCTTTTCCTTTGACAATGTTTTCTCATACTCCCTGTACACAAGCAAAAATTCCTCTTTTTTGCAGCATTTTGGTTCATAATCAATTAAATCAACCATATTGCCTTTAATATTTCCTATTTCGCCGATTATACCTTGTATAAGTTCCTGTGTGTTATCTGATTCTATATGTTTTCTAAGAACGATTTCCCTTAAAATGTCATATTTTGTTCTTTCTGTTACGATACAGTTTCCCTTATATCCCAATGACATTCTAAGTATCTTAAAAAATATCCCATGAAATGTGCCAAAAGTCACCGGATATGTCCTATGCCCTTCCGCCATAAGTTCTGTGAACTTCTTTTCCATATGAACAGCCGCCGCCTTAGTAAAAGTAACTACCATTATACTCTCAGGTGCAACTCCTTTGTTTATTAGATTCTTTATTCTATGGGTAATAACTGTTGTCTTTCCTGAACCCGGCCCTGCCAATACCATAGCTGGACCTTTTAAAAAATTAATAGCCTGTTGTTGTGATTTATTAAACATGTATTCCTTTCCGTACTCTATCTCCATCAGCAGTATATCATTATTATGTTGTTTTGTAAATATTATAAGATGTTTTATAGCGAATTTGCTGTTATGCTGTTTTTGTAATTGTTTGTTGTTAATAGAAGCATTTGTTGCAGAAATTGATGTATTAAAGTTTTTTGAAATTGGCTTTAGGCAATTATTGCCAGCACCACGTAGTTGGGTTGGCAGTTGTGTCTGGGGGATGGCACTTGGGGGGATGAAACACATGATATTTGTTTTTCAACTGCCCCTTTTTCACTAAATTCATTTAAAAAACTTGTGAAATGCCATTTGACCTCTTCTTTTCCAACTTCCAATGGTACTTTTGTTGTTGCAATCAATTGTTTCTCCTGTATAGGTACCATTGAATTTTGTCAATTTCAATTCTCAACTGTATATTGCCATTATATATCAAAAATTTCATAGAATTTTAACTTTACGGAAAGTCATATTTACAGTATCAATTTTCTGTAAGTTTTCTCCCTGCATACTTCTAACCTATGAATTGATTTATTTTACAAGAAATTTTTGTTTAATTGTATTATTTACTGTATATATCCGCCCCAGAAGGTGCTTGCACCGCCTCCATCACTTTTGTGAGGAAAATATTGCACCTATCTTCAATGTTTGTCATCTCCACCACGAATTTTTTTATAAAGGATTACCCTCTTGCTTGACAAAGAGCCAAAAAAATGGACACCACTTACATGGTATCCATTTCTATATTTTATAACTTATACTTTATAACTTATATTTCACCCATAATTTCTACTGTGCTGCCTGGGCATTTTCTAACAGTTCGATGCCTTTTTTGATTCTCTTTATGGATTCATCTTTTCCTATAACTTCCATTATTTCGAAAGCACCGGCAGGTGTCATCTGCTTACCTGAAACTGCTGTTCTAAGAGGCCATAATGCCTGTCCGTTTTTGCAACCTTTCTTTCCAATGTATTCAAATACAAGTTCATGAAGTCCATCTACTGAATAATCATCCGTTTCCTCTAATGATGGCAAAAGTTCCTTAAGAACTTCTAATGAATTGTCAGTGTTTGTTTTCATTTTCTTGTGAGTATACATATCAGCACTGTACTCAGGAAGTTCCTCAAAGAAATCTACCATAGCACCAATCTCAGGAAATACTTCAATTCTTGTTTTTACCATATCAAGTATTTTCTTAAGATCCAAATCTTTTTTAATAACTTCCTTAATGTAAGGCATTGCTTTTTCATAGAATATGTCGTTATCCATTGCCTTAATGTATTCTCCATTCATCCATTTAAGTTTCTGAATATCAAAAACTGAAGGACTTTTGTTTACTTTATGGTAGTCAAATGCTTCTATTAATTCATCAAGAGAAAAAATTTCTCTGTTATCTTCCGGACTCCATCCAAGAAGAGCAATGTAGTTGACAATTGCCTCAGGTAAAAATCCCTGCTCCACCAAATCTTCATATGATGAATGACCTGAACGCTTGCTTAACTTCTTGTGTTCCTCATCTGTAATAAGTGGTAAATGCACATATTTTGGTGATTCCCAGCCAAATGCCTCATACAATCTCTGGTACTTCGGTGAAGATGAAATATACTCATTTCCTCTTACAACATGAGTAATTTCCTGCAAATGGTCGTCAATAACATTTGCAAAATTGTATGTTGGATATCCGTCTGATTTAATAAGAATCATATCATCTAATTCTTTATTTTCAACGGTAATTTCACCATATAATTCATCATAAAAAGTTGTTGTGCCTTCTGTAGGCATATTAATTCTTATAACATATGGCTTTCCTGCGTCAAGATTTGCCTGAATCTCCTCCTTTGAAAGGTGAAGGCAATGCTTGTCATAAACTGTTATTTCCTTTCCATCCTCTCCAACGGAAGTTTTAAGTTCAGCTAATCTTTCCTTATCACAGAAACAATAGTAGGCATTTCCTGATTCAATAAGCTGTTTTGCATATTTCATATAAAGACCTGATGCCTGACGTTCACTTTGAACATATGGGCCAAATCCCTTATCCTTATCAGGACCTTCATCATGAATAAGACCTGTCTGTTCCAAAGTCCTGTAAATAATATCTACAGCTCCCTCAACATATCTTTCACGGTCTGTATCTTCTATTCTCAAAATAAAATCTCCGCCCTCATGCTTTGCAATCAGGAATTCATAAAGTGCCGTTCTTAAATTTCCAACGTGCATCCTACCTGTAGGGCTTGGAGCAAACCTTGTTCTAACCTTTCCCATATTCTCTCTCCTGTTCTTTACTAATAAAAAGAGTATCCTGAGATACTCTTTAGTGATTCTTATTTAAGTTCCTCGAAATACTTTACAGCTTCCTTAATAGAAACCTTAAATTTGTCATCAGATGAATTGTCAAACAGGAATATATTCTTTATGCCTGTTGGAACTGAAAAATCTAATTTCTTAACATATTCATCCCAGTTTTCTAACTTCCATGTATCTCTGTCGGAATTTCTTGCAATCATTCTCTGTCTGCATACTTCAACGTCACACTGTACCCATACAACTATAAGTTCAGCACCTTTCTTTTCCAAAAGCTGACGTCTAAGATTCTCCATGTATCCCGGAGTTCTGACCTCTCTTGTGTAAGGTGCATTAATAAATACAGTATCATTATATTCTAATGCTTCCATTGCAATTTCCATAATGCAATCATATTCATAATCTCTTATTTCTGCTTCAAAGAAATCTGAGCTTCTGTTATATTCCTGATTTGCCACAACAAATATCTGCTTTGATAAAACGATTAATGAGTCTTTATCAAGATATACACAGTTTGGAATGGCCTTTGCCAGTTTCTTCGTTACAAATGTTTTTCCACAAGCAGGTGGAGATGTTACTAAAATCAATTTCTTCATAATATTACAACCTCTTCTATATATAATAAAATCATTACAATTTAACCCAATTTCTCTTCATAATACCACCAAATACGCTTCTTAGTCAACACTATAAACTACAAAAAATGACAAAAAAACATAACTCTTTTATTTATAAAGATAATTATTACTTTTTCATATATTCTATTATAATAATTATTACAAAAAATAATACATTAGAAGACTGTAAGATATATTAAAAATTCTCACATATAGCTATAAAAACAGGAATGGCTTCTTAGAGATTCCTCCAAGAAGCCACAAAATTGAAAGGGTTTAGATTATTATGTTACCTAAAAATCTAATACTCTTATAGTTTAATAATTAAAAACGTTTTTTGCAATAATGACGAACTATTTTTTTATCTTTTGTAATTATTGCACAAATAATCCCCTATTATTGTGAAAAAAGAAAACAATATTCATATATTTTGTACAAATAAACATTCGTTTCCCCCTTTTAAAATTTTGTTTTTTTAGTCAAAACTAATAAAAATTCTTTTATTACCTTTAGCTATATAACTGACCGTTATTTTCCTGTTCATTTCCTGCAAGCTTAATGTTACTGTCATCCATTTTCACCTTTGGAATAACTATAGGCGGAAGTCCTGCATTAACCATAATTGTAGTTATAAGAGTTCTTACATTAGGATATATTTCATCATATGCCTTTTTATGTATTTCCTTCTTATCCATTCCCGGCTCACAATCTAAGAATGCAGTAGCACTAATTTTAAAATTGAAATCCATTGGTGCTGTTTTTTCCATCATGTCAATAGTCAGATTTGCTGCGCAATGAAGATTATCATTAGTGTATTTAACATTAAATGATGCTCTCTGCTCAATATCTAACTTCACCTGTCCTTCCAATTTATTTGTAAGGTCAATTTCTTCTACCTTCATTCCTTTAAATATTAATTCACCCATTTTTAACCTCCTATCCGATTCTTTCGTAGCATATTGTCTGCTAACTGTAACTATTACATTCTATCATAAAAAGAACTCCCTAAAAAGAGAGTTCTTTAACAAATTTATATTTTTTGCTATTTCTTAGTATCTACATACAGTTCAATCATCTTAGCGGCAGTGTCAAAGTCAACCTTTCCTGTATTTATGCATATATCATATCCTCTTGAATCTCCCCACTTGTTCTCACAGTAGAAATTGTGATATACCTTACGCATCTTGTCAACTTTCTTCATTTTATTTTCTGCCTGCTTTGCATCTACATTTTCCCGCTCCATAACTCTTTTAATCTTGCTTTCCTTATCACCGGTAATAAATACCGTTACAAGGTTAGGATTATCTGCTAAAATTTCATCAGCACATCTTCCGACTACCACAAAAGATTCCTTTTCCTCATCAGCTTTTTTCTTTAAAAATCCAAACTGCTTAATGGCAATCTGCTGTTCAAGGGAAATGGTGCTTCCTGTAATAGGCATTGGCATAAAAGAAATGCTAATTGGCCGTTCATCAAATTTTTCCAGCATCTCTTTGCTAAAATGTCCATCCTTTGCAATTTCATCTAAGAGTTCTTTGTTATACAACGGTATGTTGTAATGCTCAGCCAATTTCTTTGCAATAACATGACCACCACTTCCGAATTCACGTCCTAAAGCTATAATTATCTGTTTCATAATGCCGTCCTCCTGTCTCAATTTTGTTACCTTCATTATACCACAAACTGCAATAAAATCACAGTAAAATCAGTGTGTATTTAACTTTAATTTTAAAAGAAAAAAGGATAGAATTACGAAAATCCTATCCTCTTTATATCTTATTTTAATCTAAAAATTTATAGCTTCCTTTAACGATTGCCTTATCAAATACAATGTACATTGCAGGTAATATGCAGATTACGCAAAGCATACTTACAATAGCACCTCTTGCCATAAGAAGACAAAGGGAACTAATCATATCTATACTTGAATATACACCTACACCAAATGTTGCTCCAAAGAACGTAAATGCACTTACCATAACTGATTTCATTGTAGCCTTAAGAGCATCGCCTGCTGCTGCCTTTTTATCTTTTCCACTAGATCTTTCCAGTTTGTATCTGTTGGTCATTAATATTGCATAGTCAACTGTAGCACCTAACTGAATGGTTCCAATAACAATAGATGCAATAAACGGCAACGTCGTATTAGTATAGAACGGTATACCCATATTAATGAATATAGCAAATTCAATAACTGCAACAAGTATTATAGGAAGTGAAATTGACTTAAATACTAAAGCAATGATTATGAAAATCAGGAAAATTGAAACAAAACTTACTGTTGCAAAGTCTTTGTTTGTTATTTTAATAAGGTCTCTTGTACAAGCTGCCTCACCTACTAACATTCCGTTTTTATCATATTTCTTTATAATTTTTTCAATTTCATTACACTGATTGTTAGCTTCATCTGAACCTGTTTTGTATGCGGACATGAAGATAAGCATCTCATGTTCATCGCTTTCTAACTCTTTTGTTAAATCCTTAGGAATAAATGATTCCGGAACAGAACCGTCTAAAACGCTTTCCTTTCCTAATGCCATTTGTACTCCATCAACCTTCTTAACTTCGTCAAGCATAGCTGATACGTCTTTTGACTTTACATCTGAATCTAACAAAATAATGTTCGCAGAACCTAAATCATATTCCTTTGAAATCTTATTCTGGGCAACAACGCTCTCTAAAGAATCCGGAAGACTTAATGTTAAATCGTAGTATACCTTTGTGTTGGCCTGACCATAAATTGCAGGTACTAACAAAATAACAAATACTGCAATGAAAATTTTATAATGTTTTGCAATCCATCTAGGTACCTTATCAAAATCAGGTAAAATATGTCTGTGTTTTGTCTTCTCAATTGCCTTGTGGAATACAAGGATAAATGCCGGAAGAATTGTTACACATGATATAACTCCTAATACAACCCCCTTTGCCATTACCACACCAAGGTCTAAACCTAAGGTGAAGCTCATAAAGCAAAGTGCTATAAATCCTGCCACTGTTGTTATGGAACTACCTACAACTGAGGATATTGTAGCCCTAATGGCATCTGCCATGGCCTCATATTTATCACCATTTGTCTTTTCCATATGTTCCTCAAAGCTGTGCCATAGGAAAATGGAGTAGTCCATTGTAACACCTAACTGAAGTACCGCCGCTAATGCCTTTGTTATGTAGGATATTTCTCCCATAACAAAATTGCTTCCTAAGTTATAGACTATAGCCATACCAATACTCAAAAGGAAGAATACCGGTATCATAAATGAATCCATAAGTAATGATAAAAGGATGATGGATATTACAACTGCAACACAAACATAAATCGGTGTTTCCTGTTCAGCCAAATCCTTTGTATCTGTTACTATTGCAGAAATACCACTTATTAAGCATTGGTGCTTTGTGACCTTTCTGATTTCATTTATGGCTTTCATTGTTCCGTCACCGGAACTTGTATCATCAAATATTACCAGCATAATTGTTGATGTATCTTTGTTAAATGCATCATATACTTCGCTAGGAAGCATTGACTTTGGCATTCCCAAATCAGCAAATGAATCATACCATAATACCTTACTTACATGGTCAACCTTTTCCATTTTTTCTTTAAGTGCAGATACGTCACTGTCGCTCATTTTGTCAACCATAACAATTCCAAATGCACCGGAATTAAATTCATCCATCAGGATGTCCTGACCTGTCATTGTATCAATTCCATCAGGAAGATAATATAAAAGGTCGTAATTTACTCTTGTATTGAAGTAGCCGATTGCCGATGGTATCAGTAAAAGAACTGCAATAATCAATATGGCATATCTGGCTTTAACAACAAATTGTGAAAACTTCTTCATAAAATATCAGCTCCTTTACTTTTCAGATTTAATTTCTGCTGTTTTGAAGATAAACTTAACATCTCCACTCATGTCACTGTTAATTCCTGAGAATGAATTATACTTCTTTCCTGCGTTTAAAACATCTTCGATTTTGTTTACTGCATCCTTAGTATCTTCTCCGAATATTTCAGTAATCTTGCTGATTCCTTCTTTATTTAATTTAATTGTTCCATCCTTTAAGTCCTTAGTACCGTTTGCTAATGTAACAATACCATTATCAAGAGTCTTTGTTCCGGCTGCTAATGTTTTAGCACCATCACTAATCTGTGATGCACCTGAATTTACAGTTCCGATACCACTCTTAATCTGTGGGCTTGCAGCGCCAATCTTGCTCTTAAGTTCACCTGTTCCTGATTTAAGGTCAGCTGTTCCTTTGGCTAAAGTTGATGCTCCTGTGTTTAACTGCTTAATTCCTGAATATAACTTTGTAACTCCACTGCTAAGGGATGTTGTTCCTGCTTCAAGGGAATCCATTCCTGCAAGTAACTTCTGAATATCTGCTGCACTTGCACTGATTTGTGCTTCAAATGTACTCTTTACACTTTCAAGAGTCTGAACACTGTAATAAGCCTGAAGTAATGTATAATATGTGTTTACATCAAGACCTTTAGCTGTAAGAACTGTATTTAAATCCATGCCTTTAGTAACAGCTCCATTTATACCTTCAACAATCTGATTTAAAACCTTTTCACTGGAAATCAATCCGCCTGTTGCTGCATTTAACTTAGCAATTATTCCATCTATCTGTGTCTGAATAGATGATGGTGTTCCCTGTAATGTCTGCGCTAACTGCTTAACACCTGCATTTGCTTCTTTTGCACCTTTATTTAATGCCTTTGCTCCATTGTTAAGTCCCTGGGATTTCTTTGTATCCTCAAATGCTGCCTTGGCAGTTGCTAAACCTGATGATAAATCTTTTGCACCTTTGTTAAGTTTGCCTGCTCCATCATCAGCTGATGCAAGAGCTTCTAAAAGTGACTGATTAAATATTGAATACTTTCCTAATAACTCTTTTGTTCCATCTGATAATGTTGAAGTATATTTTGCAATATCAGAAGCACCGCTGTTGATTTTTGATGAACCGCTCTTTAATTCATTAGCACCATTATTAAGCTTTGTGGCACCATTTACCAATTCATCAGTTCCATCCTTTAATTCATCCATTTTTTCCTCTATATCAGAGAAATCAAATGTATCCTTTAAATCAATGTCACCTAATTCCGATGTTGCAACTGTAAGTGCCATATCCATTGAAAAATCCTTAACATCAGCTGTAATAGTAACACTTTCAGGAATATCAATGTCACTAATGTAATCCTTTGCCTTGTCAATTGTATCAAGGAGATGATCCTTAAATCCCGGAGCTGCATATCCTACAACGATTTTGTTATCATCGTAATCTACTACTTTTCCGTTATCTACTGTTACATTTGAGAAGTTATCATCTAAAATCATTCCTGTTAATGTAATAAATGGAACAAAGTTTCCTGCAACTTCTTTTGAATTGTTTGTGTAATCATAAACAATTTTTACCTTACCACTTTTTCCTGCTAAATCTTCAGGAGAAATTTCCTTATCATCAAGATAATATGAAACCTTAATATCAATTGGTGCTGACTTTGTTGTTGTTCCCTGATATGAAATGTCCTTGCCTTTGTTTTCCCATATCAGCTTACCATTATCTGTGGTAAATGCCTCATCACCACTAATATTTGTTATATCTGTTAAATCTGAAACATCACTTATGTTGTCTTTTCCTTTCACCTTAAGAACATCACTTACTGTTGTTTTGGTAACTGTTCCGTCAGCATTCATTTCAACATATACTGTTTCTTTCTTATCAGTGTCCTTTGCATCTCCTAGCTTGCCTGTAAGCAACGCCTCAACATTTGCCTCATTGTTTGTTTCCTTTGCAGTGCCTAATGTTTTGTCAGTGTTATCTGTAGTCTTTGTTGTTCCACAACCACTAAAGCCACATACAACCATTGACGCTACTAATGTTAAACTAATTCCTTTTTGAATGTAATTCTTCATAACAAACTTCACTCCTTTATAAAAAATCTAAAATAAAGTATACAGTTATGTATCTTTTAATCATTAGACAGTTTCATAACTGTATTTATTTTTTGTACTAACTTATAATTTTGCATATACGCCGTCTGCTTATTTATCTGTTTCATTTTTGTGATACAAATATAATTCGTGCCCTATCTTTTCTGAGCTAAAGGAAATATCCTGGAGTAGCTGTGCTAACTCTTCTTCTCCTTCTTTCATTCCTTTAAGTGCCCAGTCAACTATAATTCCCGTAAGACCGTATGCAAAAAATCTTGCGTAAATGTCACGCATCTTTTTATCAAGATGAGTATAAAGGTTTAAATCTTTTATCGCCTTATTAAATAACTCAATAAATATTCTTTCAAGATATACCGAAAAGAAATCATTGTTAGACTTTATGGTATTCATGAAAAACTGCTTTTTCTGTTTCATATAAACCAAAAGCTCTAATATCTTCTCTCCCCAGTTATCAAAAGTAAGATCCTTTGTCAGGGGAATTACCAGTTCCTGATTGTAAATCCAGGCAAGTAACTCATACTTGTCATTAAAATGGTAATAAAAAGTCTGTCTGTTTACACCACAATGTTCCGTAATGTCAGCAACCGTTATCTTATCAAGTATTCTGGTTGAACCTAGTTCTTTAAGGCTTTCAGCCAGTGCCTTTTTGGTAATGTTTGAATTGGCCATGTGACTTCCTCCTTCTATAAATTTATTACATATATTTATTTTTTATACTTGTGTACAATTTCTTGCTAGATGTATAATAACACCCTTTTACACATTTGTCTAGTTTTTTTATTACATTTGTCTGATTTTTTATATTATGACTGTTTTTTAGTCGTGAGTTTGTATTATAAAAACATCTAAACATAAAACTTTATTTGGACATTAAAAGAGACCGTCGAACTGATATGTACCAATTCAACGGTCCCCCGTAATTATATTATTATGTTGTTATTTAACAACTATATTGCTCCAGTTGTAATCTACTTCTTTATATGAAGGATCAACTACCTTAAGAATATTATTATATAAGTAATCATGTGCAGTGCTTGTATTCATCTTCTTTGACTGATACAGCTGATCACAAATCTTATATACTGAGTAAGTATATGCCTTACTATATACGTAGCTTCCATCACTAAGAACTGCGTATGCTCTTACCTTATATTCTGTTGTAAACTCTCTGGCAGTGTTTGTACTAAACAATGTAGTTCTTACAAAATATGTTGCTGTTGTTGAATTTCCAAGAACTGTATTACTTGTTCCTGCCGGTGTAGAATCTAATGAAACTACATATTTGTTAGTTGAACCAACATACATATCTGCATCTGTTACTCCCAAAGAATTTCCATCTATTGTATCTACCGCATAAACAAATCCCCACTTAGTAACATTCTTTCCATCTATTGTAGGTTCTACAGAACCAACAACTCTACTTCCTCCAAGAGTCGTACTTACCTGATATCCTTCAATATTAACATCATCACTGATTGTAATAGTCTTAGGATCAGCTGTAGTAGGTTCCTCTGTCGGTGCCTGTGTAGGTGCTTCTGTTGGTGCCTC
>NZ_CAKVZL010000050.1:0-15667 GCF_934835595.1 Eubacterium sp. AF15-50 | reverse complement strand
GCAAGCTCATTTCATGAACTTACAGCTCCATCACTTATCATAGAATGTCTATTTACAGACTTTATTTCACAGACTCGGTATTTTCATTTACCTGCCTGCAGTCTTTTTATAAAATTATCCTAATTTCTCTAAAATTTTCTTAACATCGTATTCAGGAGCAAAGTCTTTAGCTACGTCATATATTTCTTTAATTTTGGAAACATCCTCTTCTAAGTCATCAGCAATCTGATTAACGGATTTTCCTTTGGATAATGTTTTACAGTTAGACAGTAATGCTATATTGCCGGAACAATTTCCACAGATATCTGATCAAATTTATTTTCTAAGTCCTTTGTGATATGTTCCTGTATCCTCTTAAAATCCTTAATTTTTACAATATCATTTTTGCTTTTAACATAAACCTCAATCCATGTTTTACGTCCGGTCTGGGTTACATCAAGAAAATCAAGGCTGTAGTCATAATTTTGAATATCCTCATTAACAACCTTTCTGATTTCATCCATAACATCCTGTTCAGGGGAGAAAAGAACTAACTCCTTAAGATTTTTTATAATCTGTAAAACCGGTTCCTTAACCAGGAACAAAGCCACAACAATGGCTACAGATGAGTCAATGTAAGGTATTACAAAGTTAAGCTTTGTATTTGCCAAAAACAGCTGGAATAAAAAAGCCACGGAAATTCCAAGAGTGCTTACAATATCAACCTTCCATAAATATAATTCCGATTTTATAATCATGGAAGAATATTTACGGCTTAAATGCTTCAACATCAGCAACATAACAATGCAACCACCACAAAGGGAAGCTTCATAAATTAACACGTTTAATGCATTAACTGTGTGTCCGCCGTGTAATAATACAACTACATTCGAAGCAATCATATTAATAACCACAATCAAAAGAACAACATATTTAATTAATACCAATAATGATTCAATTTGTGAACAGCCATAAGGTTTCTTTTCAGAAACAGGTTTATACAGAAATGGAACCAATGCAAACATTGGAAGCAAAAGAAGTAAATCAAATAAATCGAATATTCCGTCAGTCATTACGGTTTTAGAACCCAACAAAAATGAAGCTATAATTTCTAATAAAGTAAATGCAATGGTGCCTCCCAGTGAAAGCTTTAATATTTTGTTTTCTATTTTGTATTTCTCATCTTTCATAATGAATAAAAAATAATCCTTTCCAAAGAACAATAAATTTTATTGCCTTTTTTGTTCTACAATATAATAAAGTCTGGTATAATACTAATGTCAATATGCCTAAATACAGATATAATACCTAAAAATACTTATTATATCTATTATAATTGGCAAACAAACATTAGTATAATACAAGGAAAGAAACGAAAATGAAGCGAAAAAAGACTTTTAACATAGGAGAATTATCAAGATTATTTAATGTAAGCACGGATTCCATACGTTACTATGAAAAGATTGGAATACTTAACCCATTGCGAAATCAGGAGAACAATTACAGGGTTTATACCTTATCAGATATACGTCAGCTTACCATGATAAGAGAGTTGCTGGGACTGGACTTTTCCACCGAGCGGATAAAGGAATTTGATAAAAATCAAAATGTGGAAACCACTAAAACATTAC
The DNA here is from genome assembly GCF_934835595.1 of Eubacterium sp. AF15-50. NCBI lineage: Bacteria > Bacillati > Bacillota > Clostridia > Eubacteriales > Eubacteriaceae > Eubacterium > Eubacterium sp. AF15-50. Next base: position 14,057 of record NZ_CAKVZL010000050.1, on the reverse strand, counting down.
TTACGGAGGAACTTAATATTGTTAATCAAAACATAGTTGAGCTGTTTGAAAAAAGAATAAGTATTGAGGCAAGAATTAAGTCCTTAGAAGAAAATATGAATCACACTGATTTAGAAAACATCAGGCTTAAAAATTTTGAAGAGAGACATTGTGTAATGATAAGCGAATCCAATTTAGATGATGATGACGTGGATTATTATCTTGTTAAATATATGCAGTCCCACAAAAACAAAGTAGACACAATAGGAGCCTGTGACTGTTATGTGTTAGACACAAGCAAAGTAAATGACGAGGACAATTCCTATATTACAAAGGGGGTGTTTTTCTATTCTGACACACTTTTATATAATAGTAATTATTCCCTTCCTGCCGGAAAGTACCTGTCTATTTTCTATAAAGGTTCATCTACAAGAACCAAACAGGGAGTGGACAAGCTAATAGCTTACGCTAAAGAACATCATCTGAAAATAACAGGTGATCCCATAGAATTTTGCCACATAGATGATTATGAAACATCCATAGAGGAAGAATGTCTTACGGAAATTCAACTTCCGGTAAAATAATGAATGGAAATAGTGTATTTTACAGTTGAACTGAAGGGTATAAGTGTTAAACTAAAGTTAATAAATATAAAAGGTGGTAGCCTATGAATAAAAAGACAATGAAAATGATAATTGCATCAGGAATTATTGTAATAGCAGTGACTATTTTGGCGGGAATTAATAATACGGGATTTAAAATGCCGGGTAGAGCTACGGTTAATTCTGTAATAGAGGCGGAGGAGACTTCTACAACGGTTACGGATTTTGAAAAAGAAAGACCGGTAATAGCTTCTATTGTTAATAACAGGAATGGCATTGCCATAACATGGAATAAAATAGAGGGGGCTACAGGCTATTATATTTACAGGGACGGAAAGAAAATCTGTCAGGTGAAAAAGGAGACAACTAAATATACAGACAAAGGAGCAAACAAAAACGGTACTTTATATGGATTTAGCATTATGGCGTATAAAACAATTAATGGAAAAACATATAAAAGCGTGATTTCTCCGGAAGTTAAAAGCTGTTTTCTTAAGGGAAGCAGCATTGATATATTAACCAAAAAAGCAGGAAATACTCAGGTTTCCTGGCGCAAAAACAGTAAGGCTAATGGGTATCAGGTACAGTATTCCACAAAGCAAAGCTTTAAAAAAACAGGGGTTAAAACAATAAAGGGACAAAACAAAAAATCTGCAAAGCTATCTAAACTAAAGAATACAAAGAGCTATTATGTAAGAGTAAGGGGTTATGTCAGGAAAGGAAAAAAGAAATATTATTCACATTGGAGTACCTGTGCCAAAATAATTCCATGGAATGGTAAATGGGAGTTTGCAGGTTATTCAAAAATACATACAGATTCAGCCACCTTATATTTTTCAAGTGCACCTAAAACTAAGAAAAAAACAGTGTGTATAAATGCAGGTCATGGAACTAAAGGAGGCGAAAGTGTTATGACTTTATGCCATCCTGATGGCAGTGGAAAAGTAACGGGAGGAAGTACGGCAGCAGGTGCCATAAGAGCTACGTCAATTAATAGTGGAACTGTTTTAAATGACGGAACCACAGAGGCGCAGGCTACATTGAAACTGGCAATGGTAGTGAAAAAGAAGCTTTTAAAAGCAGGTTATAATGTTTTAATGGTAAGGGAAGGCGAAGATTCCCAGATAGACAATATTGGAAGAACAGTGTTTGCCAATAACTGTGCCGATTATCACATTGCCCTGCATTACGATTCTTCATCATCTGATAAAGGGGCATTTTATATTAGCGTACCTGAAAATCAGTCATATAGAAATATGTATCCGGTTTCTAAAAATTGGAAAAAACACAATAAATTAGGAAAAAATCTCGTATGGGGAATGGAAAATGCAGGAGTTAAAATATATGGAAAGGGGGAAATGGCAATTGATTTAACTCAAACCTCCTACTCTACCATTCCATCGGTGGATTTAGAGGTAGGAGATAAGAGCAGCAATCATTCAAACAAGGCATTAAAAACCATTGCTTCCGGCATTGTTAAGGGCATGAATAAATAATTACCTTTTTTCTAACAAAAACAGACGGTTCATACCTTCCTGCCATGGGTATGGAAACTCTAAATATCGTAAAATGTTGTAGGACTTTTCAAAGCTTTGTTTCCAGGATGCCGTGTCAAGTTCACGGTATCTTAAAACCCCGTCCTCCTCAAAAAGATTGTCCTTAATCTGGGTCATCCCCCATTCAGCCATATCGGCTTTGTTGTAATAAGGATTTAATTTTACAAACATTAGACCTTTCGGGGATAAAAGATCAGTAAGGCGATTAAAGGTTTTTACAGCTACATCTTTAGGCATTACGTCTAAAACATTTGACAGTATTATTCCGTCAAAGGAGCCTTCCTCGTAGCTGTCAAAGTAAGATATGTCTCCTATATCGAAGTTAAGGCTTTTATAATTATTTACGGAAGTCATTTTGCGGGCATATTGGATGCCTGTTTCTGACAAATCAACTCCCAGACCAAAATTCATATTTCCAAATTCATAGCATTGAAAAATCACATCTCCGGTGCCACAGCCAAAATCCAAAATATTTTTACATTTGCTGGCAAAAATATCTAAGCAAATATCAAACATAGGCTCCACGGAAAGAGATTTTCCTTTTAAATCAACGATTTTGCAGTGGGAGTAAGTTTCGTTCCACATATTAACGGCACGATTGTAGTCCTGTTTTATTATTTCATCTTCTTTGTTCATTTTGCACACCTCTTTTTAGTATTTTTCAGTATTAACACAATTATAGATTCACTTTTTAAAAGAATCAATAAGTTACCGGAATGTTTTGTATGGGAAAAAAAGTCCGATTATGCTATTATAAATGTGTTTAAAAAGAGATTTAAGAGGATTTACATGACATTCGGGGAATTTATAAATAAGTACAATATACAATTAAATGAGCAGCAGTTAGCGGCAGTGAAATCTGTGGAAAAGCCAACTCTTATTCTGGCGGTGCCGGGAAGTGGAAAAACCAGAGTTCTTATAACAAGACTTGGCTACATGATTTATTGCCTTGGTATAGAGCCTGAAAGTATTCTAACCCTGACATACACAGTGCCTGCCACCATGGAAATGAAAACACGGTTTGCAGAGATGTTTGGACAGGAGATGGCAGGAAAACTTAATTTTAGGACAATTAACGGTATTGCAGCAAAGATTATTAACTATTTTTCGGAAAAATCTCACAAGGAGGTTTATAATCTGTTAGATAAGGAAAGTGACAGGTATCGTCTTTTGGCGGAAGCCTATACAGAGGCGGTAAACAGCCGACCTACGGAAAGCGATTTGATGAATCTGTCCACTAGAATAACTTATATTAAAAATATGGTGCTTTCAAAGGATGAAATAGCAGTTTTGGGGGAAAAGGAAGATATTCCCATACATAAAATCTTTGACATATACAATAAGAAACTTAGAGACGGCTTTTTGATGGATTATGATGACCAGATGATTTATGCCATAAATCTGTTAAAACTATGTAAGGATTTGCTTAGAGATTTTCAGGAAACATACAAATATATTTGTGTGGATGAGGCACAGGATACTTCAAAAATACAGCATGAGTTAATAAATATGTTAGCGGGAAAGTACCGGAAACTGTTTATGGTGGGGGATGAAGACCAAAGCATATATGGATTTAGGGCAGCATATCCGGAGGCACTTATTTCTTTTGAGGAAAATTATCCCGGGGCAAATGTTCTTTTAATGGAGGAAAATTTCAGGTCTGCCGGGAAAATAGTTAAGGCGGCAGATAGGTTCGTCAGTAAAAATACAATGAGGCATGAAAAGCATATGAAAGCCACAAGAGACATGGGAGTGGATATTAAGACAATAAAGGTAAATGATAGAAAAGACCAGTATTCCCATTTAATAGAGGCTGCAAGACAATGTCAGATGGAAAAATATGAGATAGAGCAGAGCAGGATGAAAAAGTATCAGACAGAGCAGAGCCGGATAAATGGGGTAGAATCCGGGTTTGAAGAAAAAACAATGGGACAGAAAGTAACGGCAGTGCTGTATCCGGAAAATGAGTGCATTTTGCCGGTTATAGACAGATTAGAGCGAATGAATATCCCATATTATGTGAAAAATAATGACCTGACATTTTTTTCAAACAAGGTGGTAAAGGATATTAGGGATATAATTTTATTTGCCCATGACACAAAGAATACTGAATTGTTTACCCGAATTTATTTTAAAGTTTCCACTTATATAGGCAGGGATTATTTAGATAGAATATATAGGTTAAGCAAAAAAGAAGATATTCCCATATTGCAGGCAGCTCTTAAAATACCTGAAATTCCTTCAGGAACTAAGCAAAGTGTTGGAAAAATAATCAGACAGTTTGAAAATCTGTTAAAGGATAATGGAGGACAGGCAATAGGCAGAATAGCCGGTACTATGGGTTATAACGACTATTTGCAGCGGTATAAAATTAAAACTGACAAAATAGACATTATTAAAGCTATTGCTTCCATGGAACCGTCGGCTATGAGAGTGGTAGAAAGGTTAGATGAACTGGCGAAAATAATCAGCACTAAGAAATTTAACAAAAACAGTAATTTTGTGCTGTCTACTATTCATTCAAGCAAAGGTCTTGAATATGACAGGGTATTTATAATGGATGGAAAAGACGGGATATTTCCATCTAAGGTTATTGCCAGACCTGAAAAAGCGGATAAAGAGAGCCTAAAGGAGTATGAAGAGGAGAGAAGGCTTTACTATGTTGCCGTTACAAGGGCAAAAGATGAGCTGGTTTTGTTTACTTTTGTTAACGCATCAACTTTTTCAGATGAATTGCTGGGGCTTGAAAAGGCAGATAGAAAACCATCAAGGTCAGGAAATACAATTAGTGTAAAAAATGGCTTAGTGGAAAAAACTAAAACCATTGATATAAGCGATGCCCGGTATAAAGAAAAGCTTGAAGAAATAAAGAGAACCGGAAAGGTTGTTCACAAGAAACTTGGGGAGTGTAAGGCACGGGTAATAGACGACAGAATGGTGGAACTGGAGTCTAAAACCAAAAAGATAAAGTGCGACTTGAGGATTATGCTTAAAAATCAGTTGATAGAGTAAAATGTAAATACACAGTCGAAATCTTCATATAAGTGGACTTTTGAATGAAAAATTGGACATTGGGGACGAAAAAGTGGACATTGGGGGCAAAAAAGTGGACATTGAAAGGGTACTTTCCGAAAAAGAAAGCAATTTTTCTGTAAAAACGAAAGTTCATATTCATAGACTTTTTGAAAAATTTGGATTTGATGAAGTATTTGGAAGAAGTGCAGTTATGGAACTTCTTGAACTGAAAAAATCAGGTGCATCAAAACTGATTTCTAATCTGGTACAGGCGGATATTATTGAATCGGTGTCCGGTCACGAAAAGGAAAGTACAGATTTAAAAAATAAATACCGGTATCAGGGATGTGGTAAAGCCTATAATTTATGAAACGGTATAGGATTACCGTTTCATAACTCTGCTCCGCAGAGCACGCTCCATCGGAGCTGGTCAACTACGCTTTTGAAAATATAATTATAGTTTAATAAAAGACTGTAGTTCAACAACTTGAACATACAGTCTTTTTGTGTACTAATTATTATTTGTCAGGGGTAGAGTCTGTAAAGCGTTGTAGAGCGCAAAAAAGCTTAATAACTGGTTATTTCTTATTTGCTAAGAGATATTAATTACCAACTTATTAACATTTCCCCTCTTCCCCTTCATAGGGATTAACATGTATCATAATATGTTTAACCTTTGGGAAGCGTTGTTCGATATTTTTGTGAACATCCTCCGCTACAGCGTGAGCCTTTTCTAAAGAATAACTTGCGTCAACCTCGATTTCCAAATCAATATAGATTTTATTTCCAAAGATTCTTGTTTGCAGCAGGTCAATGCCTAAAACATCGTCATGGCTGATTATATAATCATAAATTTCTTTCTCTGTTTTTTCGTCGCAACAATGGTCTACCATTTTGTCCATGGCATCTTTGAAAATACTATATGCAGCCTTGGCAATGAAAACAAAAATAACAAGACTGGCGATAGAATCCATAATAGGGAATCCTAAAATAGCTCCACCTACACCGATTAAGGCACCAATGGATGAAAAGGCATCTGAACGGTGGTGCCATGCATCAGCCATTAAAGCACTGGAATCTAACTTCTTAGCATAATGGCGGGTGTACCAGTACATAATTTCTTTAGTGGCAATGGAGACGATTGCTGCCACAAGGGCAAGGACTCCGGGAACTTCCATTGTTTCATAATTTCCCTTTATAATATTTTCCGCCGCATCTACACCGATGGCAAGACCGGTAATAAAGAGAACTATTGACAAAACAATGGCTGCCACACATTCCATTCGCTCGTGTCCGTATGGGTGTTCCCTGTCGGACTCTTTTGAAGCCAGCTTAATTCCTATTATTACCACAATTGTGCTAAAAACATCAGATGCCGAATGAATGGCATCACTTATCATAGCACTGGAATGTGCCACAACTCCGGCAAAAAGTTTGAAAAGTGATAATAGCACGTTTTCAATAATTGTAATAAAGGATACTTTGTTTGCAACCTTCTGAAAATCAAGGGTATCAGAATGGCTGCCTTCGGTCATAACTTTGTCTTTTTCCATATTAGTTACCTCCATAATATAAGATAGTTCTACGGCACCAGATATATGTGAGATTTTTAATATGCTTATAAAAAAGTATAAAAAAACACCCACGAATCAGTATAAGCAACTACTGTCCCGTGGATGAATAAATTCCACTGCCATGTTACGGCCCGACTCCTTAACCAAAGTTAATGGTCTGATCAGTTTGTACTGTAGATTATATGCAGTGCAAAGAGTATGTTCATAGTAGCACATTTATTAAAAAGCGTCAATTAATTTATGAAGGATATGATAAAACATCAACTTATAAAATATGATAAAGGTAAAAGTGTGAAACCACCGAAACAAACCGGGAAAAGAAGAATTTCATAGTCAAATCCCGGTACGAATCGCCCATTCGCCAGCTGAAATCAAAGAAAAGAACCGGGAAAACAAAGATTTGATGAAAAATTCCCGGTACGAATTGCCCCTTCCCCGGCTAAAACCACCGAAACAAACCGGGAAAACAAAGATTTCATAGAAAAGTCCCGGTAAAAATCACCAAAACACTGTGACCTTTGCCGGCTATAAGCGATAAAAAGCCTTCAAGTGCACCAGAAAGCCCCAAATACGTCCAAAAGCCTCCAAGTGCACCAGAAAGCCCCCAATACGTCGAAAAGTCTCATAAAAATATCATTGCCCATCACTATCCCTAAATATAAAAAAACTACCCGGAAATATCATTGCTTCATTTCCGGGTAGCATTTAAATATCTATCTCTTATTTACTTACCAAATCTGATTTTAGCATAGGCTTCAATTTCTTCCACACACTTTTCAAAACCAAGCTTGCCACTGTCTAAGCACAAATCATAGTCTCTGGCATCCGTCCATTTATGACCTGTGTGATAGTAGTAGAAATCAGAACGGTATTTGTTGGTACGTTCGATTTTACGCTGCATTTCCTTTTCGCTCATGCTATTTCTTTCCATGGCACGGGCAAGGCAGAAATCCTTGTCAGCATGAATGTAAACACTTAATACATTAGGTTCATCCCTTAATATGAAGTTAGAACATCTTCCAACAATAACGCAGGACTCCTTCTGAGCCAAATCCTTAATTACCTTTGCCTGATAATTGAAAAGGTTATCATCAGAAACGAATTCCTTATCTTCCGGTGGAAGGAGTTTACCTTCATAAGGGTGACTTAAAGTACGAAGCCATCCGGCACGACGGATTTTCTCGTCAGACATACCAAAAAGTTCTTCATTAATTCCACTATCCTCAGAAGCCATTTTTAAAATATCACGGCTGTAAAAGTTGACACCTAGTTTCTGAGCCAGCATGGCAGCAATTGTCTTTCCGCCACTTCCGTATTGACGGGAAATTGTAATAACAACATTCTCCATTTTACTTCCCTCCTTCTTTACATGTAATGCCATATTCTAAGGAAAAATGACATATATATCCCATTATTCACCAAGGTATGCCTTCTTGATAGAGTCATTTTCAAGCAGGTCACTGGCTTTACCCTCTAAAACAATCTTACCTGTTTCTAAAACATATGCTCTGTCAGCAATGGATAATGCCTTTTTGGCATTCTGTTCAACTAAGAGAACAGTAGTACCACTTTTGCTGATAGACTGAATAATATCAAAAATTTCATTAACAAGAATTGGTGAAAGTCCCATTGATGGCTCATCCATCAAAATAATAGACGGTTTTGACATCAAAGCACGACCCATGGCTAACATCTGCTGCTCACCACCACTTAAAGTTCCGGCAGCCTGGTTCTTTCTTTCAGCCAGTCGTGGAAAACGTTCATAAACACTCTTTAAATCAGCTTCAATATTATTTTTATCTTTTCTGGTATAAGCACCAAGCTTAAGGTTCTCATATACGCTTAATTCCGCAAAAACACGTCTTCCCTCAGGAACATGTGCCATTCCCATAGATACAATTTTGTGAGCCGGAATCTTTGTAATATCCTTTCCCTCAAAGAGGACTTTACCTTCTTTAGGAGAAAGCAAACCGGTAATTGTATGAAGAGTAGTGGTTTTGCCGGCACCGTTAGCGCCGATTAAGGCAATAACCTCACCTTTGTTTACTTCAAAAGAGATACCCTTAATTGCCTGTATCATACCATAATATACTTCTAAATCTTTTACTTCAAGCATTGCCATAACGGTTTCCTCCTATTCTCCAATATAAGCCTTGATAACTTGTGGATCATTTAATACAGTTGATGTATCACCCTGGGCTAAAACTTCACCAAAGTTAAGAACAGTCAACTGTTCGCAGATTCCGCTGACAAGTTTCATATCATGTTCAATTAAAAGTATTGTCATATGGAAATGATCTCTTACAAAACGAATCATATCCATAAGCTCTTCTGTTTCATTTGGATTCATGCCGGCAGCAGGCTCATCTAATAAAAGAAGCTTTGGTTCCGTTGCAAGAGCTCTTGCAATTTCCAATTTTCTCTGCTGACCGTAAGGAAGGTTCTGGGCTTCAACATTTGCATAATCTGCCAGTCCGAATACATCAAGAAGCTCCATGGCAATCTTATCCATTTCCTTTTCCGTTTTGTGGAAACGTGGAAGACGGAGAATACTGTCTAATGTAGAGTAATGATGCTTATTGTGAAGCCCTGCCTTAACATTATCAAGAACCGTCAATTGAGAGAAAAGACGAATATTCTGGAATGTTCTTGCAATCCCTGCTTTACTTATATCAATAGTAGATTTTCCTGTAATATCCACATTATCAAGAAGAATTTTACCACTGTCAGGTTTGTAAACTCCTGTAAGAAGGTTAAAAATAGTAGTTTTTCCGGCACCGTTAGGCCCGATAAGGCCATAAAGCTGCTCTTTTTTGATATTAATACTAAATTCATTTACTGCCCGGAGACCGCCAAATGAAATTCCCAGATTTTTTACACTTAATAAATCATCCATTATTTTGAAGCCTCCTTTTTCTTCTTCCCAAAGGAAAGATATTTTTCACGCCATTCAATTGCCTTAGGAGCCCAGTTAAAGAGCATCATAATAATTAAAACAATAGCGTAAATTAACATACGGTAATCTGACAACCCTCGAAGCAATTCCGGTAAAAGTGTAAGAATAACCGCAGATATAATTGAACCTCTGATATTTCCAATTCCACCAAGAACAACAAATACAAGAATGTTTATGGACATATTGTAACCGAAGTTATTAGTATTTGCCGTAAGGTTTGAAAGGTTGTGTCCGTAAAGAACACCTGCTGCACCTGCCATACCGGCAGAAATGGTAAAGGTCATAAGTTTATACTTTGTAATGTTAATTCCGATAGATTCAGCAGCAATACGATTATCACGAATAGCCATAATTGCACGACCGTCTCTTGAATGAATCAGATTTAATACTATAAATAACGTAATAAGGACTAAAATAAATCCAATAAGAAATGTTGCATCTTTAGGTGCACCGGTAATACCCTGAGGACCATTAACTAAAACCTTTCCGTCAGGATCCATGTTAAGGGACATAACATCTTTTGTGGAAAAATGAAAACCTTTTGAATCTTTTCCAATGTAAAGTACATTTACAAGGTTTTTAATAATTTCTCCAAAGGCAAGAGTTACGATTGCAAGGTAGTCACCCTTAAGACGAAGTACAGGGATTCCGATTATAATACCGAAAATGGCTGCAACCACAATTCCAATTAATAAAGCAATAAAGAAACGAAGAGAGGAATTGGTAATGGTATCGGACATGGTTTTTGAGAAAAATGCACTGGAAAAGGCACCAACACACATAAATCCCGCATGACCTAAGCTTAATTCACCAAGAATACCTACTACTAAGTTTAATGAAATTGCAAGTATTATATAAGTACAAAGAGGAACCATTAATCCCTGAAAAAGAGATGAAATCTGTCCTGAACCAATAAGTATCTGCATTGCTATAAATGCTACTATAACAATACCATAGGTGATTAAGTCGTTCTTTTTTTGTTTTGATAATTTCTTTAACATAATATTCACCTACACTTTCTCTTGGATTTTTTTGCCTAAAAGTCCTGTTGGTTTTACTAAAAGGACAATAATTAATACTGCAAATACAATGGCATCTGCCATCTGGGAAGAAATATATGCTTTACCAAATATTTCAATAACCCCAAGAAGAAGTCCTCCGATAAATGCTCCCGGAATAGAACCGATTCCACCGAATACAGCAGCAACAAAGGCTTTAATACCAGGCATGGCACCTGTATAAGGTGTAAGGCTAGGGTATGCGGAGCATAAAAGCACTCCGGCAATAGCTGCAAGACCTGAACCAATGGCAAAGGTAAGGGCTATAGTACCGTTTACGTTAATACCCATTAAAAGGGCAGCTCCACGGTCTTCTGAAACAGCACGCATTGCCTGACCCGGTTTGGTCTTTTGAACAAACAGCATTAAACATACCATAATTACAATACAAACCAAAATAGTTACAAAAGTTTCGCCGGAAATATTTAACTTTCCTCCTGCAAGAGACAATCCCTTCCATGAAATAACTGATGGGAAGGTCTGTGCGTTAGCACCGAAAAGTAAAAGTGCAACGTTTTGCAACAGATAACTGACACCGATGGCGGTAATAAGTACAACCAAAGAAGATGTAGCATTTCTAAGAGGTCTGTATGCAACTCTTTCTATAACAATACCTAAAACTGTACAGATAACTATAGAAATGAGTGTTGCCAAAAGCGGGGATAATCCGGCATTTGTCATGGAAAGTAAGGCAACATAACCACCTATCATAATGACATCCCCATGAGCGAAGTTAAGCATTTTTGCAATACCGTATACCATGGTGTAACCAAGGGCAATTAATGCATAAACACTTCCTAAGCTTAATCCGTTAATAAGATACGACACAAAGCTCATGTTTTTCCTCCTATTTTCTATTATTATACCATTTATAAGCAAAGAGAGCCTGTACGAGTGAAAAAAGCTCATACAGGCAATCTTGCAAAAAATCAATATTAACCTATTTTAATTTACTTTATTTAACTTTGTATGCACCCTTTTCAACAACGACAACTGTTGGCAACTTTGAAGGTTCTCCATCAGCAGACCATGTAATTTCTTTACCTGTAAGGCAATCCATCTTAATCTGTGTCATAGCTGCCTTTAATGCATCACATATATCTGATACGCTCTTATCAGGTGTAACCCCTGATTTTTCAATAGCTGCTTTAATTGTGTATACACAGTCGTAAGCATCAGCAGCAAACTGAATAGGTGTATCACCAAAAGCATCTTTGTATGCTTTTACGAATGCCTGAGTTTTTTCGTCTTCGGCATCAGCTGTAAACGGTGTAAGGAACATAAGTCCTTCTGCAAGGCTCTTGTCAAATCCGTCAAGGGCAAGGATTCCGTCCATACCATCGCATCCGAAATACTTAGGTGTAAAGCCGGCTTTCTTAGCCTGAGCAAGAATTAATGAAGTTTCCTGATAATAAATAGGAAGAAATACTAATTCTGCTCCTGAGCTCTGAGCTTTCTGAATCTGAACAGAGAAATCTGTCTTGCTGTCAGCTGTGAAAGCTTCAGCTGCTACAACATCAAGTCCTTTAGCCTTTGCTTCTTCAGCAAACTTCTGATAAATGCCTGATGAGTAAGGGTCTGAACTGTTATAAATAACGGCTACCTTAGAAGCAAGCTTGTTATCAGCTATGTAATCAGCAGAAGCAGAACCCTGGTTAGGATCTGAGAAACACATACGGAATGCGTTATCATACTGAATAGATTCAACAGCTGTAGCTGATGGTGTAAGCTGGAACATATTATCATTGTGTGTGTTCTCAACTACTGCAGTACATGGGTTAGATGTAACTGCACCGACTAACATCTGCATGCCCCAGTCCTTTAAACTGTTGTAAGCATTAACAGACTTTTCTGCATCACTCTGGTCATCTTCAAATTTATATTCAATCTTCTTTCCGTTGATTCCACCGTTTTTGTTAATTTCATCAACGGCAAGCTGTGCACCGTTTTTTACAGCCTTTCCGTAAATTGCAGCATCACCTGTTGTAGGTCCGATACCACCAATCTTAAATGTATCAGTTGAACCTGTACTCTTGTTTTCTGAGCTTCCGCAGGCACTCATTGATAATGCCAATACAGAAACCATTGCAAGGCTTACAGCCTTTTTCCATAATTTCATTAGAAATTCCTCCTTATTCTTTATATTAAATAGGTTATAATAGGTATGGTAATTTTAATCAGAAGTTTTGTCAATAGAAAATGAAAAATATCTCATATGACAACAAAATGTCCTGCCACGGGACAAAAAAGGTTTTTAAAGAAAAAATAAGGACAAAAGCGGACATTTCACCACGTTAAAATCAATATAAAAACCCTACGAAAATATACAAAATATACAAAAATAAAGAAAAAACAATAGCCTTATTGACAATAATGCATAAAAATATTAATATGACAACGTAAGACAAAACAAGACATGTTCTTACAGGGTTTCAAGCTATTGATCAATAAAATGAAATGAGGAAATACATATGAATACAAGAAAAGGTAAGGTCACTATTAAGGATATAGCTGATGCCTGTGGAGTTTCAATTAAGACAGTTTCCAGAGTTGTAAATGATTCGGAAAGCGTCTCTAAGAAAACCAGAGATATTGTAAACACCACAATAAAGGAACTGGGATATCAGACAAGCATTTTGGCTAAAGGTTTAAAAGGAGCAAAAACTAACGTAATAATGGTTTTTACAGACAGGCATGAGGAGGAACATTTAAGTTCATGGCATGTGGTTATGCTTAAGTATCTGTTCTCATATGCAAGGATGAAAAATCTGAAAGTAATTATGACACCAAGTAATAGTAACAGCTTTATTTCAGATGAAACAGACGGATATTATCTTTTGGAAAACGGACTGGCTGATGGAGTGATTTTACTGGAGCATGTATATGACGACCTTAGGGTAAAGTTCTTAAAAGAACGGGGTATTCCTTTTGTAATATTTGGACAGGTTGAGGACGACGATGTATGCTCCGTAAGCTTGGACAACTATTATGTAGGCTACAAGGGAGGAAGTTACCTTATAGGCAGAGGTTATAAATACATAGAATTTCTTGTTGGCGAAGAAAGATTTGACTCTAACAAATTAAGAGTAAAAGGATTTCAGGATGCCACAGGTAAGTCTGATGGCATATTTAACATAAGATATGGAGCAAGTACAGTAGATAAGGCATACAGAATTGCAAAGGGAGTTCTTGAAGAAGAAAAGCCGGATGCATTCTTTGTGTCAGGTGATGAAAGGGCAATAGGAGTATATCGGGCAATCCAGGAAGCAGGTTACTCCATTCCAAAGGATATAGCAGTTTTAGGAGTAGATAATATC
>NZ_CAKVZL010000049.1:0-15901 GCF_934835595.1 Eubacterium sp. AF15-50 | reverse complement strand
TTATTGCAGGCATCAATAACATCCTGGTCACGGATAGAACCGCCAGGCTGTGCTACATATTTAACACCACTTTTAGCAGCTCTTTCAATGTTATCGCTAAATGGGAAGAAAGCATCGGAACCTAATGTAATTCCTTCAGCCTGTGATAACCATTCCTGTTTCTCTTCTTTTGTAAATACATCGGGCTTTTCAGTAAACACTCTCTGCCATTCACCATCAGCTAAAATATCCATGTATTCATCACCAATGTAAAGGTCGATGGCATTATCTCTGTCGGCACGCTTCATATCCTCTTTAAAAGGAAGATTAAGAACCTTTGGACACTGACGGAGAAGCCAGTTATCTGCCTTCTGTCCTGCAAGTCTTACACAGTGGATTCTTGACTGCTGTCCTGCACCTACACCAATAGCCTGTCCGTTTTTAACGAAACATACTGAATTTGACTGGGTATATTTAAGAGTAATCATTGAAATAGCCATGTCAATTTTAGCACTTTCAGGAATATCCTTATTTTCAGTTACAACATTGCTAAAGAAATCATCATCAATGTTTAATTCATTACGTCCCTGCTCAAAAGTAATTCCAAATACCTGTTTTCTTTCAATTGGGTTAGGAACATAATCAGGGTCAATTTCAATAATGGCATAGGCACCACGTTTTTTGCCTTTTAATAATTCTAAAGCTTCAGGTTCATATCCCGGAGCAATAATTCCGTCTGAAAATTCTCTTTTTATAAGAGCGGCAGTAGAAACATCACATACATCTGAAAGGGCAATAAAATCGCCGTATGAAGACATTCTGTCAGCACCTCTTGCTCTTGCATATGCAGCAGCAAGAGGAGATAAGTCACCCAGGTCGTCTACCCAGTAAATCTTAGCTTCAACATCACTAAGAGGAAGACCAACTGCGGCACCGGCAGGAGAAACATGCTTAAAAGAAGTAGCAGCAGGAAGACCTGTAGCCTTTTTAAGCTCCTTAACTAACTGCCATCCGTTAAAGGCATCAAGGAAATTAATATATCCCGGTTTTCCGTTTAAAACCTTAATAGGAAGTTCGCCTTCTTCCATAAAAATTCTAGAAGGCTTCTGATTCGGGTTACATCCATATTTTAATTCTAATTCTTTCATAATAATCCTTTCTGTTCTTTGTAATTGTTATTTAAAAAGTAAAAAATGTTAATGAGTTACATAAATTTATTTGTTTTTGTTAATAATCTTTGTTTCATAAGTTCCATCTTCAATATTGATATATCTTACAAACAATGAAACCTTGTTATCCTCATTTAAGCTGTTCCATAACATTTCAGTAAACTGATCCATATCATCCATCATAGGAACTAACTTAGGTTCTCCCTCAAAAGAAGGAAGAGGATTTCCGTCACATTTATATGTGTGAATAAAATGACCTTCGCCGTTTACAGGATTAGAGTATGCAAATGTATATCTGTTACAGGCATCAGGATTTCCGTTGTTGCTTTTTAATATAGACATTGCGTAGTTATATGTTCCGTTTTCAACATGCATAATACCTGAAATTCTAGGTGTATAGTTAGGACCGTCCGGTTCAAACTCACGGGTTCTAAGAGACTGCTCAAAAGTCTGCTGCTTGTCCATAAGTTCGTAGATAGTATCAGTCTGGTCTCCGTTAGTAACAATAGTCTTGTTTCCAAGAACACGAACAGGAGCGTAGATAATAAGACTTGGGTCAACTAATTTTGAAGGGTCAAAAGCTTCAGTTCTGATACCTTCTCCATCTGTTACAAAAACTCTGTTTCTGCTGTTTTCGCTTCTTCCCATAATGAAATATGCAGTAACTGCGAACTTTCCATTAGGAGTTTTTCCAATAACGATTCCACGTCCCGGATAAGAATTTTCCTTTAATTCTTTTTCAAGTGATAACATTTCCATTTATTTTCTTCCTCCATAAATAAAAAATAAAATAAAAACCGTCTGGGAAACCAGAAGGCTGCCCAGGCGGTCGACGAAACTAAATCCATGCTCCCTGTGGTAAATCCACTAATCCGCCAGTCACATGGAAGATATAAATAGAATAAACGATTTCTTAGGGATTTTCAACAAAAAAATATATATTGAAGAAATTTATTTTTTATATTAGTATATCATAGAGTGAAAAAAAATTAAGAATGTTAATAGTTTCTTAAGATTTATGAATTATAATTGCCTTCGGCAACAAAAAATATAAAAGAAATTAAAAGGTGAAGATTTGAAAACATTAAAAAAAATAATACCATCATATGCAGTAATACCCATTATAATGTCTCTTGTAGTGAATATGATTACGTACTTTGGTACAAGAATTTTTACTACTAAATTACATCATTATAATATTAACTGCTTTATTGACGACATGATCCCCTTTACAACATTTATGATATGGATATACGTGTTAAGCTATGTTATATGGGTAGTGGGATTTATTGTGATAGGAAGAGAAAACAAAAAAGTATGTTATGAAGTGCTTTTTGGAGAGCAGATTGCAAAGCTTATGTGCTTAGTGATTTTTGTGGCTTTCCCTACAACACTTATCAGACCGGAATTTGACGTAAATACCTTAAGTGAATGGATGACTAACTTAATATATACTTTAGACAGTCCCGATAATCTTTTTCCGTCAATACATTGTCTTGAAAGCTGGGTGTGCTTTAGAGGGGCAATGAGATGTAAAAAGGTGGGAAAAGTCTACAAGGTAATTATGCTTATTTTGGCACTTCTTGTTTTTGCATCAACAGTGATGGTAAAACAGCATGTGTTTGTAGACATAATAGGTGCCATTTTAGTTGTAGAGATAGGATTGGCATTAGCAAAGAGGTTAAATATATATAAGAAGCTTGATAAAAGCTATAGTGAATAAAGGAGTGGCATGAAGGAGACAAAGAAAAAAATTCTCTGGTCGGTAGTTTTACTGGCATTAATAGGTATTACGCTATATGTTATTGTAAAAAGCAACGATTCCCTTACTCTTGAGGGATTTATTCAATATGTGTCTAAGGCTAAAAAACAGTGGATAGTGGCTGCATTTGGGTGTATGCTGGGATTTATTGTATTTGAAGCATTGGCAGTTAGGGAGTTAAGTAAGGCTTTTGGTTACAAAAGAAAGTTTAGAAAGGCTCTTGTGTATTCCACATCAGATATTTATTTTTCGGCTATAACACCTTCTGCTACAGGAGGTCAGCCTGCATCAGCCTATTTTATGATGAATGATAAAATTCCCGGTGCGGTAACTACCATAGTATTGCTTGTAAACTTGACTTTATATACAACATCAATTATTCTTATAGGTATGGTGTGCTTCATCACAAGACCTTATATGTTTATACATTTTAGCTTTGTGTCTAAGTGTATGATTGTATTTGGATTTGTGTTTCAGTTTGTACTTATTGCAGTGTTTATTTTACTTGTTTACAAAGAGAAAATAATAATGAAAACTGCAAATTTCTTTATGAGACTTTTAAGTAAATTACATCTTATGCACAACATTGAGAAAAAGCAGGAGCATCTCATAGAGGTGGAAATGCAGTACAAAGAATGTGCAGCAGCCATAAAAGGTAAATTAAAAAATATTTTGATTGCACTTATATATAATTTCATGCAGAGACTGTCACTTATAATGGTATCTGTGTGTGTGTTTATCGCTGTAGGGGGAAGTGCTCATAATATCTACAATGCATTTATCGCTCAGGGATTTGTAGTTTTAGGCTCAAACAGTGTTCCTATTCCGGGTGCAGTTGGAGCTGCGGACTATCTTTTTATTGATGGATTTGGTAAAATAATAAATGATAGTGTCAGCATTGAATTACTTAGCAGGGGAATTTCATTTTACTGCTGCTTAGTTGTCTGCGGATTAATTACATTTGCGGCATCAGTGCTACATAGTTTGAAAGGAATGAAGCAAAAGAAAAAATGTTAGGTTATTGGGATTATACAGTTGTTCTTACATATTGTTCACTATTATCTGCCACTACAGGTATTCTTGTATCTTTGTCAGGGGCAGGACATCCGTATATAGGAGTTATGTTTTTATTACTTTGCGGACTTTGCGATACATTTGACGGCAGGGTTGCAAGATCAAAGAAGAACAGAACAGCTAAGGAAAAGGAATTTGGAATACAGATTGATTCATTATCAGATTTGGTAGCATTTGGTGTGTTGCCTGTTTGTGTGGGAATGGCACTCTATAAAAGAGATATGTTTGATATAGAAGCTTTAAGCCATCACAAAAGTGTACTTGCATGTGTTCCCCTTGCGGTTATTATTGCAGTAAGTGCCATATTTGTTTTAGCAGCACTGGTAAGACTGGCATATTTTAACATAACAGTTGAGGAAACCCAGGGAGAGGGATTAGGAGATAAGAAGCATTACTACGGCTTGCCTGTTACATCCACAGCACTTATTTTCCCTACATTTTTACTGGCAAGACATATTCTTTATCTTAGTCATGTAAACATATCATTTGTTTATTATATCTTGTTACTTATAGTTGCAGTTCTTTTTGTTCTTAAGTTTAAATTAAAGAAACCGGGAACAATGATGATATACTTTTTAGTAGGTATTGGTGCTGTTGAATTTATTGCAGTTATTTTATTAAAGTTTTTGTGCAAATAGATAGTTATGGATAATATAAAAGAAAGTTCAGGAATTTTAAAATTTTTATATAACACTGTTCCGGGAAGAGCAGTACTTAAAGTAATTACAAGCCCCACCATTTCAAAAATTGGCGGGGCTTATATGGATTCAAAATTATCCACCATACACATTAAGGGATTTATAAAGAATAATAATATAGATATGAGCCAGTATGAGAAGGTGAAGTATAAATCTTTTAATGAATTTTTTACAAGAAAGATATTGCCGGAGAAGAGACCGGTGTGTAAGGATGAGGATGCCCTTATTTCACCATGTGACGGAAGACTTTCGGCATATCACATAGACAGTAATTCCCGATTTTATATTAAAAAAAGCAGATATAGTATTCAGGACTTATTGCAGGGTAGCAAGGCAGCAGTGGATTATAATGGCGGAATATGTCTTATACTAAGATTATGTGTGGATGATTACCACAGATATGGAAATATAGATGACGGAGTTATTCTTGAAAACAAATATATCAGGGGAAAGCTTCACACCGTAAGACCTATAGCGGTAAACAGATATCCGGTTTTTGTGCAAAACAGCAGGGAGTATACCATAATAAAAACTAAGAATTTTGGAAGGGTAGCTCAAATTGAAGTTGGAGCCCTTATGATAGGCAAAATCAAAAATCACTCAAAGTCAGGCAGTGTAATTAAGGGAACGGAAAAGGGAATGTTTCTGTACGGCGGTTCCACTATAGTGCTTTTATTTGAAAAGGACACGGTATCCATACCTGAAAAGTATTTTGAAGAAACTGAAAATGACAGGGAAGTAATAGTTAAATATGGAAGCAAAATTGGTGGCAGAGCATAATCTACCACCATTTCTTTTTCTTAAAAACAACACAGAGAACTATAACAAGCAAGGTACTAAAGGCAAAAAGTCCCGGGTAGCCGTATGCCCACTTAAGCTCAGGCATTGCCTCAAAATTCATACCGTACCATCCTGTAATAAGGGTAAGAGGCATAAAAATAGTAGTTACAACAGTGAGAAACTTCATAATAAGATTCTGGTGAACATCAAGCTGTTGCTGGTAAACATCCCGGATTTGGGAAGTGTATTCCCAGATTTGTTCGGATTCGTGACTAAACAGGGACACTTTTTTTTCTAACACAGAAAAAAGCTGTTTGGAATCTTCATCAATCAGTCCCTTTGTATCATCGGCCAAGCACCCGCATATACCTTCAATTTGAATGTAATAGTGGTGTAACCGCAGGGTTTTACTACGATAGGTTGTAATATCTCTTATTAAGGTGTTCATTTTATCATTAAAAATGCTAAGCTCTAACTGAATAAGATTTTGTTGCAGGGAATTGATTTTTTCTAAATCCTTTGACATAACAAAATCAAGAACAAAAAAAAGACAGGCCCCCGGAGATATCATTTTTTCACAGTTTGCAGCTATAATATCATCAACCATATCCTTAAGATAATTATTTTTGTCAATGAAAATAATATAGCTTGGGGTATAAATAAACCGTATAAGGCAGGGAGGAGCCATTAAAATATCAGGAATGTTGATATATCCGTATAAAAAATCTGAGAATATTTCAATTTTTGAAAAATGAAAATCGGAAAAAATCATGGGTATTCTTGGAACATAATTATTAATAATATCATAATGAGTTGCCAAATCTAATGGAATAACTGCCATAAAATTGTCTGTTGGTATTTCAGAATTTTCTAAATTGTTGTTTATATCGTAAAACATATAAGCTCCCTACTTTGCAAAATATACGTTATATATATTGTGTAGAAAAAGATGTTTTAATCATAAAAAGTGCGTTATAATTAGAGGAGGAAACAAAATGAACGAAGTTCATTTTCTAAAGATGTTTCCGACGAAATGCCGCCGACCGAAGGGAGGGGGCACTACAATTATAAGGAGGAATTATGGACAAAAAAGAAGAACTGGTAAAGTTGTTAATTAATAAAAAATATACAATATCTTTTGCGGAAAGCTGTACAGGTGGAAAAATGGCAGCAGCAATCGTGGATGTGGCTGATGCGTCAAAAGTTTTAAATGCAAGTTTTGTAACCTATGCAAATGAGGCGAAAATAAAATATGCCGGGGTTTTGCCGGAAACCCTTGAAAAATACGGTGCAGTAAGTGAAGAAACCGCAGGAGAAATGGCTAAGGGCACAGCTAAGGCAAATGGAGCACAGGTTGCCGTAGGAATATCCGGAATAGCAGGCCCTACAGGGGGGACAAAGGAAAAGCCTGTAGGTACGGTATGCTTTGGATATTTTATGGAGGGAAGACTTTGGACGGAAACGGTAGTATTTCCTGACAGGGGGCGAAATATAGTCAGGGATATGAGTGTGGAGCATGTAATGGATGTGCTGATAAATGAATTGAAGAAATAAAGGTTATGTGTTAAAATTTTCTTTACGATGATTAATGGAAGGTGGGATTAAGATATGCCAATTAAAGTAAAACAGAGTCTCCCGGCAAGGGATATTTTAGAGAAAGAGAATATATTTGTAATGACGGAAACAAGAGCCATGACCCAGGATATCAGACCTCTTAAAGTTCTTGTTTTAAATCTGATGCCTACCAAAATCGTTACTGAGACACAGATTTTAAGAAAATTATCTAATACACCTCTTCAGATAGAGGTAGAATTTCTACAGACGGCAACATACCGTTCAAAGCATACAGACAAAAGCCATTTAGATGAATTTTATAAGACCTTTGACGAGGTTTCAAACAAGTATTTTGACGGATTAATAATAACAGGAGCACCTCTTGATTTTGTGGATTATGAGGATGTGGAATACTGGGATGAAATATGTGAAATTATGGAGTGGTCCAAAAAGCATGTACATTGTACTTTCTATTTATGCTGGGGTGCTTTTGCAGGACTTTATTATCACTATGGCATAAGAAAAAGAGACCGTGTTCCAAAGCTTTCAGGAATTTATAAACATAAAATTTTAAAGAAGAAATCTCCTTTGTTCAGAGGCTTTGACGATGAGTTTTATGCACCTCATTCCAGGGCAACAGAAGTTACAAGAGAGCAGATTTTGGCGGAGCCGGCACTGGAATTAATGGCAGAGTCAGATGAGGCAGGGGTGGCAATAGTCAAATCAAAAGACAGCAGACAGTTTTATGTTTTATGTCATACGGAATATGATGCAGACACTCTTAAGCTTGAATATGAGAGAGATACTGAAAAAGGCATGAACCCTCAGCTTCCGGTAAATTACTTTCCGGATGATGATCCTACAAAGGAACCGGTGGTAAACTGGCGCTCAGCAGGTCAGTTGTTGTGGACTAACTGGATTAACTACTACGTATACCAGACTACGCCGTATGATATTAATGATGTAGAAAACGAATAGGGAGAAATATTATGATTAAAATTATAGCAGACAGCACCTGCGATTTATCAGATGAATTAATAAAAAAATATGATATAGATATTCTTCCATTGTATATTCACATGGGAGATAAGGAATATAAGGACAAGCTTGAAATAACTCCTCAGGAGATATACAGATGGTCTGATGAAAACCGCACTACACCAAAGACAGCGGCACCTTCTATTGAGGATGCCATGAATATAATTGAAAAATATCAGAAGCAGGGTGATGACATTATTATGTTTGCCATATCAGAAGATATGTCAACATCAGCTAATGTTATGAGAATGGCGGCAGATAATTTAGATTACAGTGATCATGTGTATGTTATTAATTCAGAAAGTCTTTCCACGGGAATTGGTCTTTTAGTTATTGAGGCAGCAGTTATGGCACAAAAAGACAAAAGTCCTCAGGATATTGTGGAAATAATTGAAGCCTATAAGCCTTATGTAAGGGCAAGCTTTGTGGTAGATACGCTTAAATATCTTCACAGAGGAGGACGTTGTTCTTCTACAGCGGCTTTAGTTGGAGGAGTTCTTAAGTTAAAGCCAAGAATTGTAGTTGAAAACGGAAAAATGTTAGCTGACAAAAAATATCGTGGAAAAATTGATAAGGTAATTGTTCAGTATGTAAAGGATTTGGAAAATGCCTTACTTCATGCCAAAAAGGACAGGGTATTTATTACCCATTCAGGATGTGATGATGAAGTTGTAAACATTGTAAAGAAGTATTTAAAAGACCTTCATCATTTCAAAAATATATATGTTACTAATGCAGGAGGTGTAATATCCAGCCACTGCGGACCGGGAACATTGGGAGTTTTGTTTATTGCCGCAGGAGAGAAGCATGGTCCATATGATAAAGAGTTTGATGCTAATAAAAACGGCATAATGGAAGACCATGAAAAGGCTGCAGAAGATGCTTACATCAGACATTTAGTAGAAAAGGAAAAGCGTGACAGTGGCGAGGAAGAACAGGAGGAAGAAGACTTCTAAGGATATGTCACATAAAATTGACGGTTTCAACAATAAACACCAAAATATTTTTGTTTATTCTGCCTATGACATTTAACTATAAAAAGTAGTATACTTATATTAGGGAAAAAATTGATTAGAAAATGTTAGATTGGGTATAAATAAAACTAAGAGATAAGTAAAAGAGGTGTTTAGAGTGTTTAAAATTGGTGACTATGTTGTTCACGGAAGAAACGGAGTGTGCAAGGTGGTTGATATTACCCATATTGATATTTCCGGAGCAGATAAAAACCAGCTA
Organism: Eubacterium sp. AF15-50; assembly: GCF_934835595.1. NCBI lineage: Bacteria > Bacillati > Bacillota > Clostridia > Eubacteriales > Eubacteriaceae > Eubacterium > Eubacterium sp. AF15-50. The sequence goes on along the minus strand of NZ_CAKVZL010000049.1, from coordinate 6,614 downwards.
TATTATACTTTAATTCCAATGAAGTCAGAAGATAGCAGAATTTTTTATCCTGTGGATGGAAATAAAATAGTTATGCGCCCGGTATTAACCAGACAGGAGGCAGAGAATATTGTTTCCGAGATAAAAGACATTGAGCCTATGTGGATTGAAAATGACAGGCAGCGTGAGGAAAAATACAAAGAGGCAATCAGTTCCTGTGACTGTGAGAAGCTTATTTGTATAATAAAAACATTACATGCCAGAAATTCCAAGAGAATGGCACAGGGAAAGCGTATAACCTATGTAGATGACCGATACTTAAAGGAAGCAAAGAGAAATCTTCATGATGAGTTTTCAATTGCCCTTGGTATAGACAGAAATCAGGTAGAGGAATACATAAGAGAACACATTGATGTGGCGTAAGCATATTATAAGTGAATAATTTACATTAGAATCGAGTAGGAGTAATCTTACTCGATTTTGCTTGCCAAGAATATTGTAGATGAATTATAATACCAACTATAGAAAAGCCCCAAGGGGCAATACATATTATGTGTGGAGGAGAAAATATGTTTTGTAAGAAATGTGGAAAATATGTTCAGCCTAATGAAAATTTCTGCCCTTACTGTGGAGCAGAGGTTGAAAAAGCTGATTTTGCAAGTAATACAGATGAAACGAAAGTTATCCCAAATATTCAGGATGAATTAAACAGTCAGGGAAAAAGCCTTGATGATATATCAGAGGATATTCCAAAGGAAGTTGAATATGTGGAAGATGACCAATTTGATTTTCCGGAAGATTTAGGTGATGATGAATTTGAGTTTGCCGAAGATGATGAAGATGATGGGGAGTTAGAATATGAGGATGATGAGGACGGCTATTACGGAGATGTTGCCAAAGAAAATGAGGCAATTGCCAACAAAAATAAAAAGATGAATATTATAGCCATTGCTGTTTCAGCGTCAATTATACTGGTAATAGTAATTGTAGCTGTTGCACTTTCCCTTACATTAGGTGGCAAAAACAACGATAAAAAGGAAACTACAAGTGCTAAGGAAACAGCTACAACTGTAGAGGAATCAGTTACGGAAGAAACAGCAGAGGCAACCCAGGAGCCACAGCAGAATGAAACAGAGCCGGAAACAGAGCCGGAAACAGAACCTGCAACAGAGCCACCTGTGGTAACTAAGAAACCAAGACCAACTAAGCCGGCGGTACAACCTACAGAAGCTCCTACTAAGGCAGAACCTGTTACGGAGGCACCTACAGAGCCTGTTACAGCGGCACCTGACGATAATCAGGATAATGCAGGAGAATAATTATTTAGGAAAATAGAATGAGATTTAATAAAAAAACAAGTGATTATTTAATTGAATTATTAAGGTCTGTAATAAATGAAGATTCACCTAAAGAGAAACCGGAGGGTGTAGACTGGGATGACATATACAGTCTCGCCCTGTTTCACAAGGTGGATGAAATGGTTTTTCATGCCATATCAAAACTTACGGGAAAGCCTGAAGGTAGGGAGGCTTTAAAGTGGGAAAAGCAGCATGAAAAAAATCAGATTGTAAATATGGTACAGACAGGAGAAGGAGAAACCATTATAAATGAGGCATCTGCAAGGGGGATAGATATTTTACCTCTTAAGGGGTCTGTGCTTAAAAACATATATCCAAATCCGGAATTTAGGCAGATGGGTGATTTGGATTATCTGGTTTTATCTGATGAAAGTACCATGAAGGAAATGGGAAAACTGTTACATGAATTAGGATATGAAGATGGTGAAGGGGTAGGCCTTGAAGCCAGCCACGACGTGTATATTAAGCCACCTTATATGGAGGTGGAGGTTCACAGAAGACTTCTTCCAACTACTGAGGAAAATCACTGGCATACTGATGATATATGGGACAGGCTTGTAAAAGATGAAGATAATCCCCATCTTATGCATATGACACCGGAGGATTTTTATTTGTTTCATCTTCTTCATTTTGAGAAGCATTATTCCATGGGTGGAAGCGGTATAAGATCCATTATAGACCAGTATTACCTAATGAAAAATTATGGTGCTACCATGGATTTTGATTACATTAATAAGCTTCTTGTTAAAATGAATTATGTTGAATTTGAGGCTATGTGTAAAAATCTTGCAAAGGCATGGTTTGAAGATGGTTTATTAAATGATGAATTAGAACAGTCAGCTGAGTACATAATAAACAGTGGTGCCTTTGGTACCTTTGAGCAATACCAGAAGTGGCGTTTTGAACAGTATAGAAAACAAGGCATAAAAACTAAAAAAGGCCTGTTTTTCCGAAGAATGTTTATGGAAAGGGAAAGGATGGAAAATATATATCCGTCTCTTAAGAAACATGGATGGCTGTTGCCGTTTTGCTGGGTACACAGATTGATAAAGGCTGTTTTGTTTAGAAGAAATAAAATCAAAATGGAGATAAATAGTTTAAGGGATAAAAAATAAACAGGACGTATTCAATGAGGTGAAAGACATGAGTAAAAAAGAGTTTAAGCCATTTATTCCCGCAAATAAGGTTGTGCCTGAATTTACTGTGGCATCAGTAGTTTTAGGCATTCTTATGGCGGTTATTTTTGGCGCTGCAAATGCTTATTTAGGACTTCGTGTGGGAATGACTGTTTCTGCCTCTATTCCGGCAGCAGTAATATCCATGGGAGTTCTCCGTGTAATTCTTAAAAAAGATTCCATTTTAGAAAATAATATGGTGCAGACAATTGGGTCGGCAGGTGAATCATTAGCCGCAGGGGCTATTTTTACCATGCCGGCAATTTTTATGTGGGCAAATGAGGGTTTGTGTGAAAAGCCTTCCTTCTGGCTTATTGCAGTAATTGCCCTTTGCGGAGGTTTGTTGGGGGTATTCTTTATGGTTCCTCTTAGAACTGCTTTAATAGTGGAAGAACACGAAAGATTGCCATATCCTGAAGGAATGGCATGTTCTGAGGTGCTGTTGGCAGGAGAAGAAGGAGGAAGTAAGTCAAAGGTGGTTTTTTCAGGGCTGGGAATTTCTGCCATATACAAATTTGTGGCAGACGGACTCAGGCTTTTTCCCAGTCAGGTGGAGTATTCTTTTAGTAAAAACTATACCTGTGGAATAGGTGTTGATGTGTTACCGGCATTAGCAGGTGTAGGATATATATGTGGTATAAAAATTGCCAGATATATGTTTGCAGGAGGAGTGCTGTCATATCTGGTGCTTATTCCTGCCATTGCATTTTTCGGAGGAGACAGTGTGGTTACCGGGGCAAATGCCTCAGACATTGTGGGAAATATCTGGGGAGGCTATGTAAGGTATATAGGAGCCGGAGCAGTGGCAGCAGGAGGCATTATAAGTCTGATTAAAACATTTCCCACCATGGTAAAAACCTTCAGGCATGCCATAAAAGGTTTTGGCAAAAATGTATCCGGGGGAGATAGAACAGCAAGAGATTTACCAATGTGGTTTATTTTAACGGGGATTTTCGTTATAGCAGTTGCCATGTGCTTTATTCCGGGAATTACCATAAATCCTCTAGGTGCCATATTAATTATTATATTTGGATTTTTCTTTGCCACTGTATCTTCCAGAATGGTAGGATTAGTGGGAAGCAGCAATAATCCTGTATCGGGAATGGCTATTGCAACCCTTATTATTACAACCTTTGTGCTTAAATCCACAGGAACTACAGGAGCAAAGGGGATGATAGCAGCCATATCCATAGGAACGGTAATATGTATTGTGGCGGCAATGGCAGGAGATACTTCCCAGGATTTGAAAACAGGATATATAGTAGGGGCAACTCCTAAAAAACAGCAAATCGGTGAAATGATAGGAACTCTGGTTTCTGCGTTGTCAATTGGAGGAGTAATGTATCTTTTAAGTAATTCCTGGGGTGGGTTTGGTTCAGAGCAGTTAGCAGCGCCACAAGCATCTTTAATGAAAATGGTTATTGAGGGAGTTATGGGGGGAACCCTTCCCTGGACTCTTATTTTCGTAGGTGTTTTTGTTGCAGTGGTGGCTGAAATCCTTAATATACCGGTGCTGGCATTTGCCATAGGTCTGTATCTGCCTATTTATCTTAGCACTCCTATTATGATAGGTGGAATTACCAGATGGATTGTGGAGAATAAATTTAAATATAATAGTGAAAAGCAGCAGAAGGATTCCGTGGATAAGGGAGTGTTATATTCTGCGGGAATGATTGCAGGAGAAGGACTTGTAGGAATATTTCTGGCAGTTTTAGCGGTTTTTGGAATAGATAAAGCAATTGATTTATCAGGTATTTATGGTGGAGAATTTTATTCTGTGGGAAAATGTGTGGCATTGATTGTTTTTACATTTTTTATTATTTCAATTATAGGCTTTTGTGTGAAAGGCAGGGATAAGACGGAATAAAGGAAAAATAGAATTTTCACAGGGGGAGAATATAAATGGTGAAAAAACAAAAATTAAATTATGTTGATTTTATACCCGGAATAAATATACAATGGAAGATAACAAAGGATAATCTGGTGGAGATAATTGTGGAAAATAAGGGATTTTACAATGTAGTAGCCCGGAGGCTGTTAAAAAAGCCCAGATTTAGCTACGTCCAATTAGATTCCTATGGAAGTTATGTGTGGCGGCAAATAGACGGAAAAAGAAATATATATGAAATTGGCGCAAGGTTAAAGAAAGAACATAGCAAAGCCGGAGAAATGTTATATGAAAGGTTAAGCATGTTTTTTAATATACTGGAAAAGAAGAAATTTATAGTATTTATGGAGGAAGACAAATGAGAGTTTTAGAGAATTTAGAGCCAAAGAAGGTATTTGAATATTTTGAGGATATTACAAGAATTCCCCATGGTTCGGGAAATGTAGAGGCAATAAGCAATTACATTGCAGACTTTGCCAAAAGCCATAATTTGAAATACAGACAGGATGATATGCACAATATTATTGTGTGGAAGGAGGCATCAAAGGGATATGAAAACTCTAAGCCTGTAATAATTCAGGGACATATAGATATGGTGGCGGTAAAAACTGCTGACAGTAAAAAGGACATGGAAAAAGAGGGTCTGGACCTTGAAATTGAAGGTGACTGGATAACGGCAGATAAAACCTCCCTTGGAGGAGATGATGGCATTGCCGTAGCCTATGCCCTTGCTATTTTAGATAGTAGTGAAATAGCACATCCCCCTATTGAAGCTGTATTTACGGTAGATGAAGAGGTGGGAATGTTAGGTGCGGCAGCTATTGACGTTTCTGATTTAAAGGGAAAACTTCTTTTAAATGTGGATTCGGAGGATGAAGGAATATTTACAGTAAGTTGTGCAGGTGGAGCTACTGCTACATGTATTCTCCCGTATAATAAAGATATGATAAATGCCAAAATTATAGAAATGAGATTAGATGGCTTTACGGGAGGACATTCAGGAGCCGAGATACACAAGGAAAGAGCTAATTCCAACTGTGTTTTAGGAAGGATTCTTTTAAATGTGTTTGAGAATATTGATATGCGTATTATTGGGGTAAACGGTGGCGAAAAGGATAATGCCATTGCCAATTTAAGCGAGGCGGCAATTGCAGTTTTACCGGAATGTGTAGACAGGGCTAAGGAAATTATTAATAAGGTATTTGATGAAGTAAAAGATGAATACAAGGTAACTGACCCGGCTATGAAAATTACCCTTAATGTTATGGATAGTCAGTTAGTGGAGGCAATGTCAGGGCCATCCACATTGGCAACAGTTATTCTTTTGGCAAACCTTCCAAACGGAGTTGGAAGAATGAATCCTGAAATTAAGGATATGGTTCAGACTTCCCTTAATTTTGGAATTTTAAGAACTACGGATAAAGAAGTAAGAATGTCCTATTCCGTAAGAAGTTCTAAGGATAGTGAGAAAAATTATCTTATACAGAAACTTAAAAGCCTTACGGAAATATTTGGCGGAAGTCTTCAGTGTGAAGGTGTTTATCCCGGCTGGGAGTACAGGGCTGATTCAGTGTTAAGGGATACAGCTGTAAAGGCATACAGGGAAGTTTATGGTGGAAAAGAGCCGGTGGTAGAGGGAATCCACGCAGGTCTTGAGTGTGGACTTTTTGCCTCCAAAATAGATGATTTGGATGCCATATCCTTTGGACCGGATATGAAGGATATTCACACAACAGATGAGAAATTAAGCATTTCTTCAACAAAAAGAACATGGGAGCTACTGGTAAAAATACTGGAAATGTTAAAATAGAGAGAGTTTTGATATGGAAGAAAATTATAAAAAATACTTAGAATTGTTATCTGAAAAATACCCTACTACCTAGTCGGTATGTACGGAGATATTTCAGCATTTGGGGCTGATATTAAGGTTAAAAGCGACGGTGAACTTGTAGAATATTTGCATGGATTGTTTGAAAAATAGTGAAATTGAAAAAGTGTATATTGAGGTAAATTAATTCATTGTCAAATATAATGAAGCGGTTTATGTACAAAAAGGAACTCGTGTGAGTTCTTTTTTATAGTTTGCGCGCCATGGGCGCGCTCTAACGGGTGAAAGTCCCGAACACGCCCAGATAGTGGGAAGTGTATAGCTGAACAGCAAGGGTGTCCATCGTGAGATGGAATCTGAAGGAAGCTGTAAGCAAACCTCTGGTC
>NZ_CAKVZL010000048.1:8054-16234 GCF_934835595.1 Eubacterium sp. AF15-50 | reverse complement strand
CTTAGAGACATTAGCAAAACAATTCCATTTAAGGAAACAGACATTAATTTTCAAAAACAAACAATGGGTATTCAGAAAGAAACAAAAATTGTAACCATAGGAGATATGTGTTTACTCCCATTAACGGGAGTTCACCATAGGAGTCCTATGAATTTCTCTCAGGGAATAAGTAATTATACTTCAAAAGGTCGAGAGAAAATACACAAGAATTTAATGCTTATTACACAAAGAGAATTTGAAGCCATAGCTAAAATGAGAGACCCAACAGAAACAATAGAATTTAATGACAATAGTTTATCAGCATATGTCATTCAGCAAGGAAATTGTTACATAACGGGTAAGAAGTTAGATGTTAGTCATATGAAGTGCATTAGAAAGAAACCTTTAAAAAAGAGGGGAACTAATAATCACGGAAATATAATCTTTATAAATTCAGATGTGTACGAGGCAATATTTACGAGAAAGATGGTTGAAGCCCAAAGTTTATTAAGAAAATTTAAGTTGAATGAAGAACAATGGAAAAAAGTTAATTATATAAGACAAAATTATGATTACCAAAAGGTTTAGACAATAAATAATTTGCAAATGTATGATGGCACGCCGTATGAGGCGAAAGTCTCACGTACGGTGTAGAGCAGGGGAAAAGGTGGAGATAATATCAAATCCTTACCTATTGCTATAAAAGTATTGTTTAAACAGTCTTGAATTTAGCAAATACAGCCTGAAAGAGGATATAAGTATTTATGGAATTGAAAATAACAGCAAATATTTAAAAGATGATGTAAGTGACGGATATTATGTTTCTAATACTTTTAGACAGAAGTATAGAGTAAATGCAGGGGATACCATTACCTTAAAAGAGAAGTATGGCAGTAAAAAGTACAAATTCAAAATAAAGGGTACAGTGGAATATCCGGCAGGTCTGGTAATATTTATGTCCAATAAGGAATTCTGCAAGGTATTTGATAAAGGTGATGATTATTACACTGGATATTTTTCAAATAAGGAGTTAAATATTAAAGAAAAAGATGTTGCTTCCTGTATTACAGAGGATGATTTAACCAAAACATCAAGACAGCTTAATGTTTCCATGGGACAAATATTCTATCTTATAAATATTTTTGCAGTTGTGCTATTTGTAATTTTAATATATTTGCTTACTAAGCTTATTATTGAAAAGAATACAAACTCCATTTCCATGGTAAAAATATTGGGATATAACAATGGAGAAATTGCCAGGTTATATTTAATGGCAACAACCTGGGTTGTAGTAATATCTATTTTATTAAGCATCATTATTTCAAAGGAAATAATTGAAGTTATTTATTTTGAAATGATGAAAGATTATACAGGATGGCTTTCGTTATACATTGCTCCAAAGGTGTATGTGGAAATGTTTGTTCTGGGAATTGTATCATATGGTTTAGTTGCTATATTGCAGTTTAGAAAGATAAAGAAGGTACCTATGGATGAGGCATTAAAAAATGTTGAATAAAAATTCATGACTCATTCTTTACGGTAGTTGTAAAAAAAAAGGTTTAATGGTATACTTACAAGGATAGAATGACTTTAATATTCAGGAGGTATACATGGAAGCTGAAAGAAACACATATATAATAAATGATAATTCGGAATTAGGAGAAGTACACATTAGTGACGATGTCTTAGCTGTTATTTCAGCTATGGCGGCTATGGAAGTGGACGGAGTGCTTGCTATGGCAGGAAACATTACGGCAGAGATTGTGGCAAGATTAGGAATGAAAAAGCTTTCAAAAGGCGTTAGAGTTAAAGTGGACGAAAATACAGTAGTTATTGATTTATCAATTGTTCTCAGAATGAATGAAAACATTGTTAAAATTTCAAACAAGGTACAGGATAAAGTTAAAACTACAGTTGAAAATATGACAGGCATGGAAGTTGCCGGAGTAAATGTAAATATTTCTAATGTTTTATCGAATTAATCAGGACTTTTAAAGGGTGCCTTAGAGGCACCCTTTTTGCAGTAGAAGCCGTAAGGCATATAATTGACATATTTTTGAAAGGATATAATTATGAAAAGGGAAAAATCCAGAGAGTGTACTTTCTTATTGCTGTTTAGTAATGATTTCCATGCGGCTAATGAAGTGGCAAAACAGTTAGATATGCTTATTGAAAATCAAAATGATATAAACGAAAATAAAGAAGACCCCATTATAGCAAAAGAGGCAGACAGGGAATATATAACTGCCAGAGTAATTGATATAGAGAAAAACATAGAAGAAATAGACAAAAAAATTAATGAAGTAGCTGTAGGCTGGAGTACGGAACGTATGTCAAAGGTTGATCTTACCATACTTCGTTTAGCATATTATGAAATGAAAATGGATGAAGAAGTCCCTCAGAAGGTTGCCATAGATCAGGCAATTAATTTAGCTAAAAAATATGGCGGAGAAGAATCTTCTTCCTTTGTAAATGGAATATTGGCGAAATTATATTAGAATTTAGGAGAAGGCAATGGCATCTGTATATTCCGTAGGTCAGGTGAATGCTTATATTAAAAATATGTTTAATGCTGATTTTGCATTAAATAACATATATATAAAAGGTGAAATAAGTAATTGCAAATATCATACATCAGGACATATTTATTTTACATTAAAAGACAGTACCGGTGTCATATCTGCAGTTATGTTTGCCGGAAACAGAAAAGGGTTAAAGTTTAAACTTGAAGAGGGACAGAAAGTAATTGCTCTTGGAAGTGTTAGTGTATACGAAAGAGACGGAAAATATCAGTTATACGCAAAGCAGATTATTTTAGAGGGCACAGGTCTTTTGTACCAGAGATTTGAACAACTGAAAACCCAGTTAGAGGAAATGGGTCTTTTTGATAAAATGTACAAAAAGCCTATTCCAAAGTATGCAACTAAAGTAGGTATCTGTACTGCAAGTACAGGGGCTGCAATACAGGATATTATAAACATCTCAAAAAGAAGAAATCCTTTTGTACAGTTGTATTTATATCCGTGTCTTGTTCAGGGACAGGGAGCGGCAGTGGATATTGTTAATGCCATAAGATGTTTAGATTCCATGGATTTAGACGTTATTATAGTTGGCAGAGGTGGTGGAAGCATAGAGGATTTGTGGGCGTTTAATGAGGAAATTGTAGCTAAGGCAATTTTTGACTGCGATACGCCTGTTATATCTGCAGTAGGTCATGAAACTGACTTTACAATAGCTGATTTTGTAGCTGATATGAGGGCACCTACACCATCTGCGGCGGCGGAACTGGCAGTGTTTGATTACAGTGAATTTATGGAAAAACAGCTAAATTATAGCAGACTGCTTTTTTCGTCAATAGACAATAAATTAAAAATATACAGAAAAAGTCTTAAGTCCTATGAAACGTCAGTTAATTTATTTAGTCCTGTTAATCAGCTTCAAAGTAGGAGACAGTACAGTGATGAGTTAATGACTAAGTTATCCAAAGAATTAAATGATGTATTAAATGATAGAAAACATAAGCTTCAGATTTATGCAGAGAGACTAAATGGAATGTCACCACTTAATAAAATATCAAAAGGCTTTGCATATGTAACAGATGGCAATAAGAAACCACTTACCTCTGTGAGTCAGGTAAAAGCAGATGATGAAATGTCACTTATTATTAAAGATGGCACAATTAAAGCAAAGGTAGTGGAAGTTTTTCAGGAAAGTAAGGAGTAGCCATGAGTGAAAATAAAAAATCTGTAGAAGAGAGTTTTAATGAAATAGAAAGTATTATTGCAGAGATGCAAAAAGAAGACGTTACCCTTGACCGTTCCTTTGAACTTTACAATCAGGGGTTAACGCTTATTAAGGAATGTAATGAAAAATTAGATTCCATGGAAAAGCAGATTAAAATAATAGAAGAAGGTAATATAAATGGATAAATTACAGATATTATATAATAACAAAATCGATAAGGTAACAGACATTATATATAGTTTTTGTCCTACTGAAGAAGGATTACAGCAGACAGTAATTGATGCAATGAATTATAGTGTAAAAGCCGGGGGAAAACGTTTGCGTCCTCTTGTATTATTAGAGACACTTAAATTATTTGGAGGCGAGGAAGAGGAGGCATATCCTTTTATGGCTGCCATAGAGATGATACACACATATTCGTTAGTACATGATGATTTACCGGCAATGGATAATGATAAATACAGAAGAGGTAAGCTTACAACTCACGCTAAATTCGGTGAAAATATGGCAATACTTGCAGGAGATGCATTGCTTAATTATGCTTATGAAATAATGTCTGATGCAGTAATGAACAGCAAGTATCCAAAACGTGCCATAAGAGCCATGCAGACTATTGCCAGAAAAGCAGGAATATATGGAATGGTGGGAGGACAGACGGTAGACGTTGAAAATGAAGGAAAAGAAATGTCCATTGATACCATTAATTATATTCATAATTTAAAAACAGCAGCTCTTATTGAAGGTTCAATGATGGCGGGAGCCATACTTGCAGGAGCAAAAGCGGAAGAAATAGATATAGTAGAAAAGATTGCTAAAAGCATAGGTGTGGCTTTCCAGATACAGGACGATATTCTGGATGTAACGGGAGATACTAATCAGTTAGGAAAGGCAGTTTTAAGTGACGAAAAAAATCACAAAACTACATATGTTTCTTTACTTGGTGTAAATATCTCTAAGGAGCATGTTAAGAGATATTCAAGGGATGCCATTGAATTATTAGAGAGTTTAAATAAAGATGATGCATTCTTGAAGTTTTTATTTGTAAAGCTTATAGATAGAGATAAATAAATTTTTTAGTGAGAAAACAATGGGTAAAATATTAGATAATATTAATAAACCAAATGATATAAAAAAAATATCCAGAAGTGATTATCCTAAGTTAGCGCAGGAAATAAGGGAATTTCTTATTTCTTCTGTCAGCAAAACCGGAGGGCATTTAGCTTCTAATTTAGGAACGGTAGACCTTACTATTGCACTTCATGCGGTACTTAATTTACCGGAAGATAAAATTGTGTGGGATGTGGGACATCAGTCTTATACCCACAAAATCTTAACAGGAAGAAAAAATCGGTTTGATACTTTAAGACAGCTTGACGGGTTAAGCGGTTTCCCTAAGAGAAATGAATGTGAATGTGACAGCTTTGACACAGGTCACAGTTCAACATCTATTTCCGCAGCTCTTGGAATGGCGGTAGCTAACAGTTTAAATGGAAATGACAACAGGGTTGTAGCTGTAATTGGTGACGGAGCCCTTACAGGAGGGCTGGCGTTAGAGGCTTTAAATAATGTGGCTTCATTAAACAAGAATTTCGTTATTATTTTAAATGACAATGATATGTCCATTTCTGAAAATGTAGGAAGCATGTCAAATTATTTAAATAAGTTCAGGGTTGGTGAACATTATAATGATTTTAAAATTGATGTGGAGCATTCATTAAGCAAAATTCCGGGAATAGGTCAGAAACTGGTTAAAAGTGTAAAAAAAACAAAGGACAATCTTAAAAATCTTATTATCCATGGCGGATTGTTTGATGATATAGGTATAACCTATATCGGACCTGTAAACGGTCATGATATTAACGGAATGATAGATATTTTCAATGATGCCCTTAAAATTGAGCATCCCATAGTTATACACGTTAAAACCAAAAAGGGAAAAGGATATACCTTTGCAGAGGAAAATCCGTCAAAATATCATGGAATTAACAGTTTTCATATTGAAACCGGATTAGAAACGGTGCATAAGAAGACTATGACGTACACAGATGTTTTTTCAAAAAAACTTGTAGAACTGGCCTCAAAAAATAAGAAGATAGTTGCAATTACTGCAGCAATGAGAGACGGAACAGGACTTGATTTGTTTGCAAAGAAATATCCAAAGCGTTTCTTTGATGTGGGAATAGCGGAAGAACATGGAGTAACCTTTGCGGCGGGACTGGCAGCATCAGGTTATAAGCCTGTAATTTCCATATATTCTTCTTTTTACCAGAGAGCATATGATGAAATATTACATGATGTATGTCTTCAAAAACTTCCTGTTACATTTATAGTGGACAGGGCAGGACTTGTAGGAAGAGATGGGGAAACCCATCAGGGAATTTTTGATATATCTTTTATGTCGGCAATTCCTAACCTTACAATGATAGCACCTAAGGATAAAAGGGAATTAGAAGAAGCACTGGAGTTTGCAATGGATTTTGACGCTCCTGTGGCAGTCAGATTTGCAAGAGGCAGTGCCTATATAAGTCATAATGATAATTATAAATTTGAATATGGCAAAAGTGAAATTATAAAGCAAGGTAGAGACATTGCCATAATCGCTGTGGGAAATATGGTTGAGGAAACACAAAAAGCAGTAAGCAACCTTGAAAATAATGGCATAAATGTAACCTTTGTAAATGCAAGATTTATAAAGCCTGTGGATTATGGTATGATTGAAAATCTTGCTAAGAACCATAAAAACATAATTGTAGTTGAGGAAGCTATTAAAAAAGGCGGATTTGGTGAAAGTGTTGAAGCTTATGCTCAGGAAAATAACTTAAACACTAAAGTTTCAGTTATGGCAATAGAGGATAAATTTGTTGAACAGGGCTCAGTGGAAGAATTAAGAGACAGATTAGGAATAAGTGATAAAAAAATATATGAAAAGGTAATGGGTTTACTGAAATGAAAGAAAGACTAGATGTATTACTGGTGAAAAGAGGTCTTGCACCTTCAAGGGAAAAGGCTAAGGCAATAATAATGAGTGGTATTGTCTTTGTGGATAACGTAAGGGAAGATAAAGCAGGAACTTCTTTTGATGAAAAGGTAAATATAGAGGTAAGAGGTAAAACTCTTAAATATGTAAGCCGTGGCGGTCTTAAGTTAGAAAAGGCAATGGACAAATTCGGTGTGTGTGTTGACAACAAAATATGTATGGATGTTGGTGCCTCCACAGGAGGATTTACAGACTGTATGTTACAAAATGGAGCAGTAAAGGTATATTCTGTGGATGTGGGACATGGACAGCTTGCATGGAAATTAGTTCAGGATGACAGAGTTGTATGCATGGATAGAACTAACATAAGGTATGTTACACAGGATGACATTGATGACGTAATTGAATTTGCGTCCATTGATGTATCATTTATATCATTAACTAAAGTTTTACTTCCTGTCAGAGAACTGCTAAGTGAAAACGGACAGATAGTGTGTCTCATTAAACCACAGTTTGAGGCAGGCAGGGAAAACGTTGGGAAAAAAGGTGTTGTAAGAGATAAAAAAGTACATACACAGGTTATAGAAATGGTAATTGAATATGCAAAAAGCATAGGATTTGGAATTATTAATTTAGATTTTTCGCCGGTAAAGGGACCGGAGGGAAATATTGAATATTTACTGTACTTACAAAAATTAAAAGAAGGGGAAGATTTTCAGGAAAATAATGTAAATCCAAGTGAAGTAGTGGAGTGTTCACATATGGAACTTGATAAATAGAGGTGTTTAATTTGAAGAATTTTTGCATTGTATCAAACAGCTATAAAGATAAAGAATTGAATTTAGCGAAAAAAACTTCTGAATACATTAAGCTAAAAGGTGGTAAATGCTATTTAGCAGATAATGTGGACATTACAACGGGAGATTTCAGGGTTCTTGATGCAAATGAGTTTCCAAAAGACACAGAGTGTGTTATAAGTATAGGTGGAGACGGAACTCTTTTACATACTGCGAAGGATTTGATGAAGCTTGATGTGGTATTTGTGGGAGTGAATAAAGGAACTCTTGGTTTTTTAGCGGAAATTTCTCCGGAAAATGTAGAATCAGCCATTGACAGATTAATGGATGACAGATTTAATGTGGAATCCAGGATGATGTTAAAGGGTGAAATAATAAGGGATAATAATGTCATATATGAATCTACGGTTTTAAATGACATCGTTATACATAGAGCAGCTGATATGGCAATCACAAGATATGAAGTATTCGTAAATGGACAGCTTCTTGGCAATTTTGAGGCGGACGGTATTATATTGTCCACTCCAACAGGGTCTACGGCTTATAATCTTTCAGCAGGAGGACCTTTGGCAAGACCGGATTCTCATTTGATTATGCTGACCCCTATTTGCCCTCACACTTTAACTAACAGAAGCATCATTTTTTCAAAAAATGATGAAATTGAGGTTGTAATAGGTGAAAGC
>NZ_CAKVZL010000048.1:0-8044 GCF_934835595.1 Eubacterium sp. AF15-50 | reverse complement strand
CTGTTGCTTTTGACGGTGACGGCATTTACAATATAGTATCCGGTGATATAATAAGAATCAGTGTTGCTGATGAAACTACGGAAATTGCAAAACTTGATGAAAGCAGTTTCCTACAGGCAGTAAAAGATAAATTAAGATAGGAAAAGGTAAAAGTGAAGACAAAGAGACAACGTAAAATAATTGAATTAATAACTGAAAGAAATGTTGAAACTCAGGATGAGTTAGCAGCATTATTGGAAAAGGAAGGATTTACGGTAACACAGGCTACAATATCAAGAGATATTAGAGAGCTTAACCTTACCAAATCAGTTTCACCGGATGGTGGACAGAAATACTCCATTGCAGTAAGTGCATTAGGTGGCATTTACGGAAAGTATTTAAGAGTATTAAGTGACGGCATTTTAAAAATGGAAATAGCTGAGAACATTCTTGTTATAAAGACTGTTTCAGGTATGGCAATGGCAGTTGGTGCAGCTGTAGATGCCATGAGTATTGAAAATGTTGTTGGCTGTATAGCAGGAGATGACACAATTATGTGTATCATTAAAACAAAGGAAGATGCACCGGTAGTAAAAGCACGTATAGAAGAGGCTATTTAAATATTAAAAACGGGAGATGAGCACAGAAGGAGGATATATGTTAATTAATTTACATGTAAAGAATCTTGCATTAATTAAAGAAGCTGATGTAGATTTTAGCAAAGGTCTGATTGTGCTTACAGGTGAAACGGGAGCCGGAAAGTCATTACTTTTAGGCTCTGTTAATATTGCCCTGGGAAATAAAGTATCTAAGGATATTATCCGTACAGGAGCACAGTTTGCCTTAGTGGAACTGACATTTCAGGTAGACGAAGTTTGTGCTTCTAAGCTTAAGCAGATGGATATTTTTATGGAAGAGGGAAATATTATTACTGTTTCAAGAAAAATATCAGAAAGCAGAAGCGTGTCAAAAATAAATGGTGAGACAGTTAATGTTAATGTTTTAAAAAAAGTAATGGGAATGTTAGTTGACATTCACGGTCAGCATGAACACCAGTCATTATTATATGTTTCTAATCATTTAAATATTCTTGATAAATATGCTAAAAAGGAAATGGCGGATATTTTAAAGGGATTATCTGCTGAATATGGTAATTATACTGAACTTAAGTCCCGGTTGTCATCCTATAATATAGATGAGGCACAAAGGATGAGGGAGATTGAGTTTTCTATGTATGAAGTAAATGAAATAGAAAATGCCAGTCTTATTCCCGGTGAGGATGAGGAGCTTGAAGAGCAGTATAAGAAGTTGTCCAATAGCGAAAATATAGTGGAAACCCTGTCATCTGTGTATGGACTTATAGGTTATGACAGTATGCAGTCAGCAGGTGAGTTAATATCTAAGGCAACACAGGAAATAAGCTCCATAAGTAATTTTGACGAAAAAATAAACGGATTTAAGGAGACTTTGTTTGATATAGATTCCGTTTGTAGGGATTTGTCGGCAGAGATTTCTGATTATACCGGTGAATTAGAATATGACCCAAGGGAAGTAAGCAGAATAGGTGAGCGGCTTGATACCATAAACCATTTAAAATTAAAATATGGAAAGACCATAGATGATATTTTGCAATATCAGGATAAGAAACAGTCATATCTTGATGAATTAAATAATTATAGTGAAAAAATTGACCAAATTAAAGGATTAATAACAGAAAGCCGGGAGAAGCTTCAGGTGCTGTCGGAAAGAGCCTCAAAGATGAGAAAAACAGCTGCAAAAGAGTTAGAAAATAGCATAACTGATGCACTTAAGGATTTGAATTTCTTATCTGTTGATTTTAAGATAAATATTACAAAAAAAGATAAGATAACAGATAAAGGATTTGATAATGTGGAATTTATGATATCCACTAATCCCGGTGAGCCTGTAAGACCTCTTGCTAAGGTGGCATCCGGCGGTGAATTATCAAGAATAATGCTTGCAATTAAATCTCTTCTCGCAGGAGAGGATGAAATTGAAACTTTGATTTTTGATGAAATTGACACAGGTATAAGTGGCAAAACAGCCAGCATGGTGGCTGAAAAACTTGCAAAAATAAGCGCAAATCATCAGGTTATATGTATATCACATTTGTCTCAGATAGCAGCAATGGCAGATAGTCATTATCTTATAAAAAAAGACATGGAAGATAATTCCACAGCTACAAATATTGTGAAATTAACTAGAGAAGAATCAATAAAAGAAATTGTCAGAATTAATGGTGACGGAACTATGACAGATGCCGCAATTGCCCACGCAATTGAAATGAAAGATATGGCAGACAGAACAAAAAGTAACTTGGTTTAAAGTTGAGTTTTTTGGAATATTAAGAAGGAGAACATTAATCGGTTAAAGATTATGTTTTCCTTCTTTTTTTGGTATTTTTAAGAAAAAGGGGATGGAACACATAGGTGATTATGATAGAAAAATAAGGGAATAATATCAGGAGGGATGAATATGATGAAAATATATAAAAAATGCATTATTGCATCAATATTGGCGGCACTTATTGTAATACTTGTTTCAGGAGCATTATATGTAAAAAATAACCTGCCGGATACAATATTTGTGGGAACAAACAAAGTTACAAAATATCAGTTTTCAATGCCTGTTTCGCTGGATGTTACAGGGGAAAATACTGTGAAATTATCAGGGGAAAATGATATATATTCCGGTGAAAAGGGAAATTATAAGGGCAAATATAAGCTGTTCGGTATTTTTGATTTAAAAAATACCAATGTAAAGGTAGTGGATAAAGAATATGCCTATCCTGTGGGACTTCCTGTAGGATTATATTTGAAAACCCAGGGGGTAATGATAATCGGAACCGGTGACATTGATACAGGAACAGGGGATAAAATATCTCCTGCAAAAAACAAAGTAAATGAAGGGGAGTACATTGTAAAATTTAATGACATAAGTGTAAGTAATAAGGCACAGTTATCATATTTGATAAATGAAAACGGCAATAAAGAAGTGTTACTTACAGTAAGAAATGAAACGGGAATAAGAGCTGTGAAAATTAAACCTGAAAGAAACAGTGACGGTGAATATATGCTGGGAATATGGGTAAGAGACGATTCTCAGGGAATTGGAACCATAACATATGTAACAGATGACGGAAAGTACAGGGCATTAGGTCATGGAATCAGTGACATAGACACGGGCAAACTGTTATCATCCCATAATGGAACCATATATAATGCCAATATATGGGGAGTAAAAAAAGGTGAAAAAGGCAAACCGGGAGGACTTTGCGGAACAATACTTTACAATGAAAATAATGTATTGGGAAATATAGAGGATAACAGATTTTGCGGCTTGTCAGGAACAATCAACAGTGACATAGTTTCAAAATATAATCTGAAAAAAATGGAAGTGGCATTCCACGATGAAATAGAAAAAGGAGATGCAAAAATACAGTTTATTACTAATGGAAATGTTGAATATTATGATATAGAAATTGAGGAAATAAATGTAAACAATAAGGAAAAAAATATGGTTATTAAAGTTACTGACCAAGAACTTTTAAAAAAGACCAATGGGATAGTTCAGGGAATGAGTGGCTCTCCCATTATTCAAAATGGGCACATTATTGGGGCTGTAACCCATGTTTTTGTTAATGATCCAACTAAAGGGTACGGAATATTTATAGAAAATATGTTGGATTACAATTAACCACAAAAGTCTTTCTAATAGGTTATGGGGAATACATGAGAGCAAAAGCAGTTATAGCAGTTGCAAAAAAAGATTTTTTGAAATAAGGCACAAAAAATAATAGATCTATTTCAAAAACACGGTGATTTTTTGAAATAAAAGAGGTATAATCAGTATAATTATTTCAAAAAGAGGTGAAATTTTATGAGTCGAGCAGGAACGTATGTTGACAATTTAACAGGAGAGGCTACTTATCAATCTTTTAAACCAAATCCATTACCGCCAATGCCAAAAATTAAAATGGATGAGGAAATGGTAAGACTTTTAGTAGATGCCAATAAACAACTTGTAAAACTAGATACTGCATCACAGTTAATTTCAAATGCGGATTTGTTTATATTAATGTATGTTAGAAAAGAAGCATTAATTTCCTCACAAATAGAAGGAACACAGTGCACTCTTGATGATGTGCTAGATCCGGAAGTGGAAACAAATGCAAATCTGGATGTTTCAGATGTCATTAATTATGTGAAAGCAACACAGTATGCATTAAAGCGTCTGGAAGAATTACCTTTATGTTGCAGATTAATAAGAGAAATACATGAAGTATTAATGGAAAATGTTCGTGGACAGGATAAGACGCCGGGAGAGTTTAGACATTCTCAAAACTGGATTGGGCCAGCCAACTGCTCATTAAAAGATGCAAGATATATTCCTCCAAATGTAGATGATATGCAAGAAGCCATGGATGATTTAGAAAAATATATTAATGAGAATACGGATTATGATTCATTGATTCGGGTAGCATTGATTCACTATCAGTTTGAGACAATACGTCCATTTTTGGACGGCAATGGAAGAATCGGAAGACTTTTAATACTTCTTTATCTGATGGAACAGGGATTGCTTGCAAAACCAGTCATTTATATATCATATTTTTTGAAAAAAAACCAGGTAGAATATTATGACCGAATTAGTGAAGTTAGAAGAAGTGGAAACTTTGAACAATGGATAAGATTCTTTTTGGAATCAGTGAGTAAAGCAGCATCTGATTCTTTAGAAACAATTCGTCAGCTTTCTGTATTGCATGAAACTAACATAGAAAAGCTTCCGAAAACCACTAGAAGTAAAGATAATTTGAGGGCTGTGTTTGATTATATCGAGCAATATCCGATTATTGATATTAAGAGAACTGCTAAGAAATTAGGTATTAGTTATAATACAGTAGCTACGGCAGTAAAGAAGCTCGTCGAACTTGGTATTTTGCAGGAGACCACCAATGCTGCGAGAAATAGAGTGTTTGTCTATGAGGAGTATTTAGGAATATTGAGGAAGGATACGTAAGAAGTAGGAAAAGATAATGATATTTGTTGATTGGAAGGCATTTAAATATAAATTGTTTGACGGTTTTGTCCTATGCATAGAAAAATACCCAAACTTGCAAAAAATGTAGTATAATCAATAAAAGGGTTTGTTTAACCTGTGATACCATAGAAAAATTGATAGCAGAAAGGAATTATTTATGGGAAGAAATAATATTCAACTGGCTTATGAAATAGAGGACATGATAAAAAAATACAACAAGAAGCCTGAAAAGAAAGTAAAAAGGAAGGATATTGTGAATATGCTTCAAAATGCCGAAATAATTATGGCAGTAAGGGCAGGCTTTGATGGTTGTGAAATATATGATGAGGTAATGGAAGGGGTATCAATGACTCCTGACATTGTTAAAGATGGAAATCGTGCAAGACTTCTTCCGGTATTTACTTCTTATGAACAGATACCGGAGGACTATATGAATACATTTTCACTTATAAGAATGGCAGCAATGGATGCCTATACATTTATGAATGATTGTGAGGGATTGGATGGAATGGTGTTAAATCCTTTTACTGAGGCGCATTTAGAATTAAAAAAGAAAAAGGATTTAAGCAAAAAAACCATTACAAGACATTATAAAAAAGAGGAAGAACCTGTAAGACGTCCGGTGGCACAGCAGCCGGAGGCAATGGTTATTTACAATAATAAAAAATACGTTATAAACAAAAGTCCTTTTACCATTGGAAGGGAAAATGCCAATATTGTAATACCGGAGACTTATATATCAAAAATACACGTGGTTATTTCATATAAAGACGGAAAATACAGGGTGGCTGACTATGCATCCACTAATGGAACAAGGGTTAATGGTACTTTGTTAAAGCCAAAAGTGTATTACGAATTAAGAGATGGTTACGTTATTGAATTGTCAGATAAGGAAAAAATGATTGTTTATATTAATTAATTTTTTATCGACATTTCAGTAAAAAAATCGACTTTAAATTGGCGATTTATTGATGTATTTAATCTTTTTATGTTACATAAAAAATTATATGTAAACCCCTTTGTCGAATTATGGGTTTTTATGCGATTTCTTTAAGTTGAACTGGAACAAAATACAATCTATAATCTTCTTTGTCAAAAGAATTCAAACAGTACTGTATTTTGACAAACAGGAGGATAGATGATAATCAGTAATACGGGAAATAGCAGTATAAATAGAGTGATTAATACAAATTATGGCAGAAAAAATGAGAAAATTAACGTAGCCATAGTAGATGATAATGAGAAGATAATAAGCAATATTTGTGATAAATTATCAGATGACAGTGAAATTGAGGTAGTTGGCAAGGCAACTAATGGGGAAGAAGCATATGATATGATAAAGAAGAATAACCCTGATGTTGTTATACTTGATTTGATTATGCCAAAGATGGACGGACTGTCACTGATGAACAAAATACATAATGATGGCAGTATGATTAAATTGCCTTTTTTCATAATTGCATCAGCCATAAGCAATGAGACAGTAATTCAGGATGCCTTTGGCATGGGGGCAGGTTACTATATGTTAAAGCCCTTTGAAATGGATATGATTGTTGACAGAATAAAAAGCGTAAGCTCATATAACAGAAAAATACCTGAAAATAAAAAGCTTATTGCTCCATATGAGGATAAAAAGCAGTTTATGGAAAGAAATATTGAAGGGGACGTTACAAACATCATACATGATGTGGGAGTTCCGGCTCATATTAAGGGCTATCAGTATTTAAGAGAGGCAATTATTATGTCGGTTAATGACCCGGAAATGCTTAATTCCATTACAAAGATTCTTTATCCAACCATTGCAAAGAAGTTTCAGACCACATCAAGCAGAGTGGAAAGAGCTATAAGACATGCTATTGAAGTTGCGTGGAACAGGGGAAGAATGGACACCATTGATGAATTGTTTGGCTACACCATTAATGCGGAAAAGGGTAAGCCTACCAATTCAGAATTTATTGCATTAATTGCAGATAAAATCAGGTTAGAATACAAATGCAGATAAAAATACCTTTTATTTATCAGACATTTTTAGTATTATATACTTAAGAAAAATATGAACCGGAGGTAAAACTATGAAGAAAATTTTATTCGTTGCATCAGAATGTGCACCTTTTATTAAGACCGGTGGTCTTGCAGATGTTGTAGGTTCACTACCAAAATGTTTTGACAAAAAAGAATACGATGTTAGAGTTATTATTCCTAAATATATGTGTATGAACCAGAAGTGGAAGGATAAAATGACTTATTTAAATCATTTTTACATGGACCTTTGCTGGAGAAGACAGTATGTTGGAATAATGGAAATGGAATATGAAGGGGTTAAATATTACTTCATTGACAATGAATATTATTTTGCAGGAGACAAGCCATACAGTGATGTGAGATATGACCTTGAAAAATTTGCATTTTTCTCAAGGGCTGTGTTGTCAGCACTTCCGGTAATTGATTTCAGACCTGACGTTATACATTGTCATGACTGGCAGACAGGACTTATTCCTGTATATTTACATGACAGTTTCGCATATGGCGATTTCTATCGTGGAATTAAGTCGATTATGACAATACATAACCTTAAATTCCAGGGTGTATGGGATATAGATACCATAAAGGATATTGCAGGACTATCAGATTATTATTTCACATCTGATAAGTTAAAGGATTATGATAATGGAAATTACTTAAAGGGTGGAATTGTTTATGCTGATATGGTAACAACAGTTAGTGATACATATGCTCAGGAAATAAAAACACCGTTTTATGGGGAAGGCTTAGATGGACTTATGAGGGCAAGGTCAAACTGTTTAAGAGGAATTGTAAACGGAATTGATTACAAGGAATATGACCCGGCTACAGACAACCTTATTGCCAAAAATTTCTCAGTAGAGAATTTTAGAAAAGAAAAGGTTAAAAATAAAACAGCACTGCAGAAGGAATTGGGATTAGAGGTTAATCCAAAGAAAATGATGATAGGACTTGTAAGCAGACTTACGGATCAGAAGGGACT
>NZ_CAKVZL010000047.1:0-16263 GCF_934835595.1 Eubacterium sp. AF15-50 | reverse complement strand
GCTCCCTGGCGATCAGCCAGCACCTCCTGGGCACCGAGGAGATCATCCTCATCCACCACACCTCCACGGGATGTGTTAATGAACAAACTATCACGCTTCATTTTACAAAAGAATTCTTTGTTGCACATTTTTTCCGAATCCCTGTTTAATGGGCAGTGCATTGTAACAATGTCTGACTTCTTAAGAATTGTATCAACCTGTGCATATTCTGCAAATGACTCATTTTTTAGTATTGTGCCCTCATTTTTTAGTGCACTTCGACTGTAGGCAAGCACATTCATGCCAAAGGCATTTGCAATTTGAGCCACCTTCTTTCCAATAGAGCCATATCCTATTATGCCTATAGTTTTTCCACTTAATTCCTTCATTTCCATAAACGGGGAAAATTTGTCGGTTTTTATCCATCCGCCTTCTTGTACAAAATGATTATACCTTGAAATCTTGTTGTAAAAATGAAGAATGAATGCAAAAACATGTTGTGCCACCGCCTCTGTGGAATAGCTTCCTGCGTTACATACCGTTATTCCCTTTTTACGGGTGTACTCTAAATCCACGTTATTATATCCCGTTGCAAATAACCCAATATACTTAAGTTTAGTTGCTTTACACAGCGTCTTTTCAAATAATGGTGTCTTATTACATAATACAACATCTGCCTCACTTATCCGTTCAACTATCTGATTTTCCCCTGTGCTTCCATATATTTTAACATTTCCATATTGGTCAAATGCTGAAAAATCTATATCATTATTTAAAGATAATGTTTCTGCATCTAATATTACTATGTTCAAAATTCAGCCTCCGTAAATAGTCTTTTTTATTTTTTTATACTTACTTTCTTAGCCTTAGACCAGCTTCCGTATGTTTTTCCGTTAACTCCTCTTATTCTGAAGTAGTATTTTTTCTTTTTAGTAAGTTTCTTCACTGTATAAGTAACTTTTTTAGTTGTAACTGTCTTAGTCTTATACTTCTTTGCTGTTCTAAACTTCTTATCTAAAGAATACTGTACCTGATATTTCTTTGCATTCTTAGCACTTTTCCATATTAACTTTACAGAAAGTTTCTTAACGTTAGTTGCTTTTTTTACTGAAACCTTTGCAGGTTTTACCTTTTTTTTCGGCGCTGACGTCGTAGCAGGCTGTGTTGTTACATTTTTCTTTGTAGTAGGTTCCTGCGTAGTAGTTTCCTCTTTTTCCACATACTTATTAGTTATAACTGATAACTGATAGCCCTCAGGATTTCCCAAACTTGCGTACAACTCTCCTAACTGGGTAATTGCACCTGTTTCATAATCAAATAATGCTGAAGCTCCACTGTATGCTGCTCCGTCTATTTCATTGGCACTGTTAATATTATAAGGGAACCATGAATAACGTTCAACATATGGACGTTCTTCTAATCCTTCCACAATTTCCTTCATGAAATTCTCCACATTTTTTCTTGCCGTTGGATTCTGATAACTATTGTTAGTAAGTACCGGATGCTGTCCCCATACTGAAACCTCAGTCAGCCAGATTGGCCTGTTATATCTTTTATACAATTCATCAATTTTGTTAAGTAATACCTGAGCCTGTCCTTTTTCAGGAAAGGCTGTGTAAAAATGCATAGGTATTGCATCGCATCTTAAATTCTCGTCCTCATCTACCTTTTTAACAAATGCATCTAACCACTCTGTACTTGATGCTACAGCCGGAGCTACCGTTCTACGACCTGTAGCTGTAATGTCTTTCCACAGTTCTACAGCTTCATCCACCGTAAGATTAGACTGTTCAGGATGATCCGGCTCATTAAATCCAAGTATATATTTATCCTTTGATGTAATGTCAGGAATCTGCTCCATTACATCCTTACCCCATATCATAGGTGCAACAGGAATTTCGCTAAAATTATCAACTACGGAATTAAACTGTGTTGGTGCCCAGTTATAATACCATGCGCAGTTCATATCACTTAATTTAACTGTTGAACTCATATCAGCACCAAGGGCAACACCTTTTTTGGAAACGTAAAAAGTTACTTCATCACTTTTAACCTCTGTTCCATCGTCCATTGTAGCTACAACATATGCCGTATGGGCAGATACCTGTGTAGTGTATACTTCACACTTTGCTTCCTTAGAAAGCCCTTTGGCATCAAATGTCATCACAGCCTTAGTTCCGTCAACTAAATCACATTCATTTTTCCCATCAAAATAAACCTGATAACCTGACGCATTTTCTAATGTTCCATCGAATTTTATATCAATGTAACCTGCTCCCACAAGTTTTCCCTGTACCGGAGCTGTTATGGCATTCTTCTGCCAATCACTTTTTTCATCTGCCTTTGTCAAATTAGTTGAACTGACAGATATTAACGACACCATCATTGCCATCGTTAATAAAATACTAATAATTCTTTTCACTTTCGTGTCCTCCTTCAAAAAATTATCTAAAGTCATTATAAAAAAACGAGACCATGAATGCAAGCACTCATTGGTCTCGTTTTTTTATTTAAGGTATCTTTTTATACTCTCTTTGAGTATTCACCTGTTCGTGTATCAATAACAATTGTTTCGCCCTGTTCAACAAATAAAGGAACATATACTGTAGCTCCTGTTTCAACTACTGCCGGCTTTGTAGCATTAGTAGCTGTATTTCCCTTGAAGCCAGGTTCTGTCTCTGTAATCTGTAATTCAACTGTAATAGGTGGTTCGATGGCAAATACATCGCCTTTGCATGAACAAATCTTTACTGTTTCATTTTCCTTTACAAATTTCAAAGAATCTCCAACTTTTTCTGAACCGATGGCAATCTGGTCATATGTTTCTCCATCCATGAAGTAATATAAATCACCATCATTGTATAAGTACTGCATATCCTTTCTGTCGATATGAGCATTTTCAAATTTTTCAGTTGGTCTGAATGTTGTTTCTACAACACCGCCACTCTTAATATCTTTTAACTTTGTTCTAACGAACGCTGCGCCTTTTCCCGGTTTTACATGCTGAAATTCGATAATCTGACAAATCTTTCCATCGTATTCAATTGTAATACCGTTCTTGAAATCGCCTGCTGTTACCATAATATTTCCTCCTAAAAGTTCGTCTGTGATTGCTCACGTTATTCCTATTATATGATATATCCTAATATATTTCAACCTTTTTCTTCCAGCTTACAAAGCATGTCGTAGCAGGTTAAAATTCTGTCGTTACTATCCACATTAACCTTTATATCCGCTACTGACTGATACCTTGGTTCTCTCTTCTCCATAAGACTTTTTACATGGCTAAGACTCATGTCATTGTTAAGTATCGGTCTGTGGGTATGATCCTTTACCCTGTCAAATATTGTTTCCGGTGTAGCTGTAAGAAGTACAATAGTTCCGCTGTTTTTTAGTATGTCCACATTTTCATCTTTTAACACGGCACCGCCGCCACAGGAAATTATCTGATTT
Source organism: Eubacterium sp. AF15-50 (assembly GCF_934835595.1). Lineage (NCBI taxonomy): Bacteria > Bacillati > Bacillota > Clostridia > Eubacteriales > Eubacteriaceae > Eubacterium > Eubacterium sp. AF15-50. The sequence continues at coordinate 12,831 of NZ_CAKVZL010000047.1, read as the reverse complement.
TTGTTATTTGCAATTTCCCTAAGGCTTTCTGTTTCTAAGTTTCTGAAATATTCCTCACCGTATTTTTCAAAAATTTCACTTATGGACATTTTTGCCTTTTCTACTATATACGCATCCACGTCAATTTCCTTAAGTCCCGTTATTTTTGATAATGCAGAAGAAACCGTGGTCTTTCCTGTTCCCATAAATCCTATTATGGCTATGTTTCCCTGCAAAGGGCAATGTTTGTTTTCCTGTAAGAGCTTTCTCACAACCTTAATACCAGGCTGTCCCGGTGCTGAAGCACTTACTCCTGCTGCAAAGGTAACTGAAGTTTTTGTGATTTTAGGTATAACCCTTGTTACGGCTCCTAATTCACCCATGGACATTGTAATAATTGGTGCCTTTATTTTTTCATCTGTCTCCTTTGATGCTTCAATTAACACTTCGACGTCTTTTTTATCCCTTGGCATAACTGCTAATTTACAAACATCTGCCCCTGATTTTTCTATGGTGCTTAATATTTTCACCATTTCTTCCTTGTCCGGAGTTTTGTCAAAATGATGATTAGAACCTATAACATTCATTCCCTTTTCATGAAGGCTATTAATCAATTCATTAGCCTTATCATCCTTAAATACTTCCACGTCCACAAATTCTACATTAAATTCTTTGCCTTTTTCTGCAATAAATAAGCACAAATCACAATATTCATTCCAACCTATCTTTTTATTTCCACCTTCTGAATCTGTTCTTATTGTAAATATAACAGGAATATTTTCATTAACGTCTTTCATTTGTTTTAGGACATTCAGGTATCCTTCATTGTTATCGGTTTCAAAAAAATCTCCCCGCCACTCTATTATATCCGGTTCCATTTCTACGACACTTTTTAACTGCTGTAATACTTCTTCCGTAGTTTTTCCCATAACCGGAACACAAACTCTTGCCTGATTATTTGACAAAGTTATTTTCCCGAAATTCTTTTCCTTCATTTGTAACCTCCACGCTGACAATAAATAGAGTATAGTTTAGCCTTTAAATTTAGTCAATGCAAAGGTTTACATTTTTTTCCTGACACTTTATACTTAATAAGGATTTTATTTGAAAGGTGGTATTTTCATATGGGATGTATCAATGAAATTACAGGACATACAAGACTCACCGGACTTTTGGGAAGTCCCGTGGCACATAGCAAATCCCCTTTAATGCATAACGAAGCATTCAGACTTTTAAGACTTGACTATGTATATCTTTGTTTTGATGTTAAGGAAGACAGCTTAAAAACAGCTTTTGAAGGATTAAAAAAATTAAATGTTGCAGGCTTTAACTGTACAATGCCTGACAAAACCGCAATCTGTGAGTTATTAGATGATTTATCTCCTGCTGCTAAAATGATTGGTGCCGTAAACACCGTTGTAAATGAAAATGGCAGATACATAGGTCATAACACTGACGGCATCGGTTACATGCAGTCAGTAAAGGATGCAGGTTTTGATATTAAGGGCGAAACCATGACTCTTCTTGGTGCCGGTGGTGCAGCATCTTCCATCTTTGTTCAGGCAGCATTAGATGGTGTTAAAAAAATCAACCTTTTCAGTATTAAGGACAGGTTCTGGGAAAAAGCAGAAAAAATGGTTGATATGGTTAATTCCAACACAGATTGTGATGCAAAGCTTATTGAGTTAGGCAATGACGATATATTAAACGAAGCTATCTCAAACAGTAAGATTTTAACCAATGCCACATCTGTTGGCATGGCACCAAATACTGATAATTGTATAGTGAAGGATTTTTCAATTTTTAATGAAAACCTTATTGTTTCAGATGTAATATATAATCCAATGGAAACTAAGCTTTTAAAAATTGCCAAAGAACATGGATGTCCTACCTTTAACGGCATATATATGCTGTTATATCAGGGAGCTGAAGCTTTTAAGTTATTTACGGGAAAAGATATGCCTGTGGAAGAGATTAAAAAGAAATATTTTTCATAACATCGAGTAGGCTGACTCCTACCCGATTTTAGCTAGCGGACATCTCAAAGCATAGCTTTTCGATGTTCTTACGCCCGGCAAATAATATTTCGTGCGAGCACGATATTGCTTGCCGGGCTTTTGCTACAAAAAAAGTGCGTAGGTTCATTACTTACGCACTTTTCTTTTCCATAACCAGAGAATTAATTTTTCCGGTATTCTTTTTAAAATAATCTGTATTTCCTCTTTTTTGTCAATTTGCTTTAACATTACAGTTTCTATACCTGTTCTGTTTGCCCCCCAGATATCCGTAAAAATCTGGTCGCCAATAAACAATGTGGATTCTTTATCAGTATTCATAAGCTCCATTGCCTTTTTATAGCTTTCCCTTGAAGGCTTATGAGCATCATATATGAATTTTGAATTAACTGCCTTTGCAAAAGGTTCAACTCTTAGTTTCTTATTATTTGAAATAAGACATGTATCTATTCCCATTCCATGTATTTTTTCAAAAACCTTAATTATATGTTCATCTGCCGGTGCTCCGTGAGGCACCAGTGTATTGTCTATGTCCGATACTATTCCACGAATACCTTTTTTGTAGTACATTTCAAAATCAATGTCATCAACGGAATCAAGGTATGTATCCGGGTATAATTTATTTAGCATTTAAATCTCCTTAGGGTTAAAATGTTAAAACTTAATTATTTAAGTAATTTTGCCAGTTCCTCCATAAATGTGTTTACATCCTTAAATTCACGATATACCGATGCAAAACGCACATATGCCACCTGGTCTAATTTCTTTAATCTGTCCATTACCAGTTCTCCGATAACCGCACTGGAAACTTCCTTCTGTTCCATGTTAAATACGGCATTTTCAACATCTTCCACTGCTGAAACAATCTGTTCATAGGAAACCGGTCTTTTATGGCATGACCTTAAAATTCCTGCCTCAATTTTGCTTCTGTCATAGGGTTCACGTATATTATCTTTTTTTATAACAATAAGTGGAATGGATTCTACCTTTTCGTACGTGGTAAATCTCTTCTTACATACTTCACACTGACGTCTTCTTCTAATGGCATTATTCTCTTCTGCCGGTCTTGAATCAATAACCTTTGTATTTTCTTCTCCACAATATGGACACTTCATAGTTGTTCCTCCGGTTCTTTTTTACCACATAATTATAGATAATATTCCCTGTAAGGTCAAGGGTTTAGAATCCAGGCTTTTCACTGATTATGAGTATTTATTACCTCTAAAACATCTTTATTTTATGTTTAACCTCCGCCTCATCTACCTTTACCAATATAATATCAGGTCCCACCTGGGTAATACACTTAAAAGGGATTACATACTCGTAATCACTACATACTAATCCACACCATTTACTTGGTCCCGGCACAATAATTGCCTCAATACATCCTGTGCAAATATCAAATGCTATATCATCTGCACATCCTAATATTTTGCAATTGCAACAGTTTATAACCTCTTTCCTTTTTAAATCCTCTATTCTCATTTAAAGCCTTTTTTATTATCTTATGCAGTATCCCTGTTTTGTCTATCAATTTGTAGCGGGACATTCTCTTATTTCATGTAATTTTTCATACTTTTTAATGCGTTTTTTTCCAATCTGCTTACCTGTGCCTGGGAAATGCCGATTTCATCTGCAATTTCCATCTGAGTTTTTCCGTTAAAAAAACGCATATCTATTATTTTTCTCTCCCTGCCTGACAAACCGTTTAAAGCCTCATTTAGTACAATGTTTTCCACCCATTTTTCTTCTTTATTCTTTTTGTCACTAATCTGATCCATTACATAAAGGGTGTCTCCCCCCTGGTCATAAACCGGGTCGTACAAAGAAACAGGACTTTGAATGGCATCAAGGGCATACAAAATTTCCTCCGGTGTTGCTCCAATGTGCTTTGCAATTTCCTCAATGGTAGGCTCAGTATTAGTTTCCTTTATTATGCTTTCCTTGCAATATATTGCCTTATAAGCAATGTCCTTTATGGAACGGCTTACCCTTATGGATGCATTATCCCTTAAAAATCTTTTAAGCTCCCCTGAAATCATTGGCACTGCATATGTGGAAAATTTAACATTTAAGGTATCGTCAAAATTATCCACAGCCTTAATCAGTCCGATACATCCGATTTGGAACAAATCGTCCACATTTTCACTGCTGTTGGAAAATCGCTGCAAAATACTAAGTACCAGTCGCAGATTTCCCTGAATAAATTCTTCCCTTGCCTCCATGTTGCCTTTTTTTATTTCCTGAAACAGTTCTTTTTTTCTTTTTTCACTTAAAAGCGGCAACTTAGATGTGTTTACACCACATATTTCAACTTTAAAAAGAGCCATAAAAATCCCCCTGCAAAATATCTTTCATAGATATAATTTGCCCAATTTATGGCTCCCTATTCTTAATTATTATATTTATTCAAATTTTACTATTTCCCTTTTTAACCTTTTAATTATTTTCTTTTCTAATCTTGAAATATATGACTGGGATATTCCAAGGCTGTCTGCCACCTCCTTTTGCGTCATTTCCTCCCCATCAACGTTGTTTAATCCGTAACGCATTTCCACAATTACCTTCTCTCTGGTATTTAGTTTTTCTATAGCCTTATATAAAAGCCTTTTCTCCACCTCATTTTCAATTCCTCTTGAAATAACATCTTCATCGGTTCCTAATATATCGGAAAGTAATAATTCATTTCCGTCCCAATCCACATTCAGCGGTTCATCTATAGAAACCTCCAGCTTAGTTTTATTGTTTTTTCTTAAATACATTAATATTTCATTTTCAATACATCTTGACGCATATGTAGCCAGCTTTATGTTCTTAGTTGGATTAAAGGTGTTAATTCCCTTTATCAGTCCGATGGTTCCTATGGATATTAAATCCTCCACTCCCACACCTGTATTATCAAATTTCTTTGCAATATATACAACTAACCTCAAATTATGTTCAATAAGCTTAGAACGTGCCTCCATGTTTTCCTCTTCAATTAAGCTTTTTATACACTGATATTCCTCTTTGGCACTAAGAGGCGGTGGCAGCACTTCATTCCCTCCTATGTAATGTAAATCCCCCTCTTTTTTTATTATTATTCCACTAAAAAATGGCAGTTTATTAATATTTACAAAGGTTTTTATTGTTTCTAAAAGCATTGTATTCTCCTTATTTATTTAATATATCCGGGTTCAAAATCATTTCATACTTATTATTTTGGCTTAATTTTCCTTTATATATTCCTATTATTGCCTTTTCCGTGGTAATGTCATTGACTACAAGTTTATCTACCACAAAAGCTTTCATCAGTCCGTGGGATTTTCCAACAGTATTATAGGGTACAAAAATATATTTCATATTCTCCATATCGGCTTCTGCCAGTTTATCCTCCTCAATAATTGATACCGGCTTTTTTGTGACAGGTTCTATAAGGCTGTTTCCCGTGTCCCGCAATGCTATCGCCGAGATTTTAGTGTCATTAATAAACAGGTAAGCCGTATAAATATTCCCTACTCTTTTTATATAGTTCAAAATTTTTTCCCTTCCATACTTCACAATAACGCATACCATTATTCCCACAAGCAATATAATAAAAATATTTGTTTTTCCATAATATGTATTTTGAGCTCCCTGCACTATATTTTTATTTTCCAAATTAAAATACAGAAGGTTAAGAAGTCCGTTAAGTAGAAATGTTATGGAATATAAAATTGCAATATTTCTTAAATTAGCCTTTAAATTGTCCCCACCAAATGCAACTACAATAAGAACTTCTGCCATAATCATATATGTTAAAAAGTATGTTATCCCCCCTTCCAACTTTAACATTAATACAATTGTTGCATATATTCCTCCGATTATGGCAGAAATAACGGTTCTTGCAATATGTTTCTTTGTTTTAATTATTATTCCTAATATAAGCAAAACTAAGAAATCCATTAGGAAATTAAATCCAAAATAAACATCTAAGTATATAGTTTGTGTCATCTTTGTCCCCTTTTAAGTTAATTATACCCATATGTTTTTTAAAAGTCTGTCGAAGTGTGCACCGGTTGAAAATTTAATCATATATATATTCCATTAGTTAAGCTTTTTTCTTAAATACATGCCTATAAATAAAACACATAGTCACCTGTGCAAGTTAATATGTATTAAGCACAAAAAAGGACACCCGATACATTACACTCGTTAATGTACCGGATGCCCCGATTCAAATACCTTTTCCTCTAAAATATTATCAAATAAAACTACTTAATAAACTACCTCTCCCTCCAAACTGGGGATAAATCCGTTTCTCTTCAAATGACTTCCTTGTCATTCTCCCACTTCTACTATCATTCTATTCACTTCTTCGTATTCTTTATCCGTAAGACCTTCCTACATCCTAATTACTTATATGCCTTCTTTAAAATATTTATTTTAATGTTCCAGGCTTCCCATCCGTAGCATCTTACCTTTTGTTATCAGCTGTTTCCGATACAACCTTTAACTTCTACGAAGCACTCTCTAAATTTATATGACAATATTTTTAGAAGATTTTCTGTATTTAGTTTTCTTGTTTGTAGTTACAATTTACTATATTTTTTTGACTTTGTAAAGTATTTTTGTGCATTTTATTCAATTTTTGTCGATTTCGACAATACAGAATAGTTTTAAACAATTTTATGAAACGTTTTTTTGTCGTTTTGCACAGAAGAAAAAATATATGCCAAATGTATTTAATTTACTTTGATTTACTTTTCCATTCCCGATACTTTTTTCTCAACATCCCCACAACATAAATAATTAATATCGTAACTATTATAATAAAAAATAATATCCATGTTTCCTTGTCGTACTCCAAACTCAATATAGATAAATACACGGTTATCCAATGATTAACCTCCGGATCCGGATGAACTACATAGGAAGTACCCAAAAATGCACCTATAATTAAATGTACTCCAAATAAAATAATCATAAATTGCAGTACACTGGTTTTTTTGACTTTTTTTGCAATAATAACAGCTAGTACAACTGCTATTATTATTGCAACACAAAACACATTTTCCTCTTGTGAAACTGGATCAAAATATTCACAAACCCAACTCATTTCTTCTGCAGTCTCCACTCGTGAATACAGTATGTCAGAAACATAATATAAAATTCCTATTACCATCATATATATACAGTTAAAAATACATATAAATGCTATCGAAAACATACCGTCATTCTTAAAATACCTATCCACTGTCACAAAACCTACGCTTAGTATTAATGCCCCTGCTATCATTACAAATATGTTTTCAATTAAAATGAACCCTGCCAGCGAACCAAATATCACACCATTATAAAACGAGCACACTTTTTGGACTGTTTTAGGAGACATTTTACATGACTTAACCAACAAAAACCCCCCAAAAAAAACAAAAGAAGTTTAAACGGCATCATAATTGTTCTATCATACATAATTGTTAAAATACAACTAACACTCCTCATATTAACCTCCCCTAAAAATTAATATTGTAACATTTGCAATGATTTTTATTGTTATATGACATGCCCATTTGTAGAATATCGTACCCGTTATATGTATACTTTTTGTATCCTGCGTTCGCTAATCCATTTCCTTAAATGCACGCCTATAAACCAAAAAAAACACACAGCCTCATGTGCAAGCTCTGATTTTTTTGCGACGGATTTCTTATTGATTTTCGTATTTATGTTTTCCATTAATTAAATATTTTTGATACGAAAATCAATAAGCGGCGTGCATTCCTTAAATGCACGCCTATAAATTCAAAAAAACACACAGCCTCTTGTGCAAGCTCTGATTTTTTTAGCGACGGATTTCTTATTGATTTTCGTATTTATGTTTTCCATTAATTAAATATTTTTGATACGAAAATCAATAAGCGGCGTGCATTCCTTAAACGCACGCCTATAAAACCAAAAGAACACACAGCCTCTTGTGCAAGCTCTGATGCTTTTAGCGACGGATTTCTTATTGATTTTCGTGTTTATGTTTTTCTTTAATTAAATATTTTGACACGAAAATCAATAAGCGGCGTGCATTCCTTAAATGCACGCCTATAAACCCAAAAGAACACACAGCCTCTTGTGCAAGCACAAGGCTGTGTGTTCTTTTGGGTTTATAATCCTTCGCTTAAAAATTGCTAACGGATTAGTTGTTGATTAATTTGTCGTTTTCGTTGTTCCAGCTGTAAAGCTTTCTGATCTGTTCTCCGACTTTTTCTGATGGATGTTCTGATGCTTTCTTTCTCATCATCTTGAAGTGTACCTGACGTCCTGCAGGTGACATATCAAGTAAGAATTCCTTAGCAAATGAACCGTCCTGAATATCTGAAAGAATCTGCTTCATAGCCTTCTTTGTATCTTCTGTTACAATCTTAGGTCCTGTTATATAATCACCATATTCAGCTGTGTTTGAAATTGAATATCTCATTCCTGCAAATCCTGACTGATAAATTAAGTCAACGATTAACTTCATTTCATGAATACATTCAAAGTATGCATTTCTTGGATCATATCCTGCTTCACATAATGTTTCAAAACCAGCCTGCATTAATGCACAAACACCACCACAAAGTACTGCCTGCTCACCGAATAAGTCTGTTTCTGTTTCTGTTCTGAATGTTGTTTCAAGAACACCTGCTCTTGCTCCGCCAATTCCTAAAGCATATGCAAGTGCTAAATCTAAAGCCTTACCTGTAGCATCCTGTTCAACAGCTACTAAACAAGGAGTACCCTTGCCTGCCTGATATTCTGAACGAACTGTATGTCCCGGTGCCTTAGGAGCGATCATAGTTACATCTACATCCTTTGGAGGATTAATACATCCGTAATGAATGTTGAAACCATGAGCAAACATAAGCATATTTCCAGCTTCAAGGTTTGGCTCAATATCCTTCTTATACATATCAGCCTGAAGTTCATCATTAATAAGAATCATAATAATGTCAGCCTTCTTAGCTGCTTCTGCTGCTGTAAATACTTCAAATCCCTGCTTCTCAGCCTTAGCCCATGACTTACTTCCTTCATATAAACCAATAATGACATTGCATCCTGATTCCTTTAAGTTTAAAGCATGTGCGTGTCCCTGGCTACCATAGCCGATAATTGCAATTGTCTTACCATCTAATAATGAAAGATTGCAATCCTCCTGATAATAGATTTTTGCTTCTGACATAATTGTCGCCTCCATTTGTAAAATATTTATTATTTTATAAAGAATGTAATGTAAATATTAATTCTCTATATATAAACTACACTATTTAATTCCTCTTGCAAGACCTGTGATACCTGTTCTTACTAATTCTAAAATCTCATAATCTTCAAGAAGACTTAAAAATGCAGAAAGCTTTGACTGGCTTCCTGTAATCTCAATCATAACACTGTCCTTTGCCACATCAACAATATTAGCCCTGAAAATTTCAGTCACGGATATAATCTGCTGTCTCTGTGCAGGAGTAGTCTTTATCTTTACAAGAATAAGTTCCCTTGTAACTGAATTATTAAGTTCTAAAACATCAACTCTTCTGACATCCTCTAACTTTGTAATCTGCTTAACAATCTGTTCTAATATAGCATCATCACCTGTTACTACAATAGTCATTCTGGAATATTTAGGATTTTCAGTCTCTCCAACTGTTAAACTGTCAATGTTATATCCTCTTCTGCTAAACAAACCGGCAATTCTGTTAAGAACACCTGATGTGTTATCTACTAAAACCGATAATACCTTTTTATTCATATGTACATCCTCTTTTCTCAGATTTAATGCTCGTATAATCATAACACATATATTTTTACGTTTCAATATTTAGTGAAAATATTTTATTAATAAAATTTCATACATTCAACGAATTATGCAATTATGACATTACTAAAATATGTTATTGTAAAATTCATTAGAATATGTTATTATTTTTAAGTCGTATGACAGGCTGCCATGGCTCAGGAGGTAGAGCGTCGCCTTGGTAAGGCGGAGGCCACGGGTTCAAATCCCGTTGGCAGCTTTATTTTTTTGCCTTTTTTAAAGTTTCTCATCATATTTGAATCATTTGTGTTGCATTTCGTGTTGTATAGAATTAGAAACACCATATTGATATTCCTTTTTTATTTATTTTCCAATACACGTATTCCATGATAAAACATTTCATTTATCGGAGTAGGCACATTAAGCTCTTTACCCATTTTTACCACATTACCTGCAAACATATCTATTTCCGTTTTCTTCCCTGCTTCTAAATCCTGAAGGGTTGATGGTTTGTTCTTTTCAGGTATTGTAACTACAGTTTTGTTTTGTGCCTCTATTTCCTTTTCCCCTAAATCAATTCCTTTTTTCCCGGCAATTGCAGCCACCTCTCTCATGGCATTTATTCTAATCCAGTTTGCATTATCATCAGTTCTAAAAGCGCCAAAAGGTATACCTAAAAGGGCACAGGTCATATTTTCTCCAATATTGCACATATATTTAAACCAGATTCCCTTTAACATATCTTTCTCAATGGAGTAGGGAATATCAGCCTTATCAAAAACCTCTTTTACCGCCAAAACCCTGTCTGTATACTCGTGATTTTCTTTCTCACCAAAGTGAATTTTTCCCCAATATGGATCAAAATCAGCCTTGCCATCCTTCATAACTACTGACATTCTCATAAATGAATATAAAACATGCTCATTTCCAAATTCTTTTATCAGACGTTCCTCACTGTCAACTCCATTTAAAAGTGACAAAATAAGGGTATTTTTCCCTACCTGATTTCTAATATCCTCGATAGCCTGCTCTAAGGAATATCCCTTAACGCCAATTATTATTAAATCAGCCTCATCTCCCATTACATCAGGAGTAATTATTGGGAACTTATAATTTATTCCATTTACGGTGACACCTTTATTTTCTAATCTTTCTTTTCTTTCACCATTGGCAATAACCCTAAAGTTTTCACCATAAGTTTCATATAATCTTGGTGCAAAAAATACTCCCATGGCTCCTAATCCGATTAAAGATATTTTTTCTATATGTTTCATTACAATGCCTCCTGTCCTTCTCTTTAATTGCTTCTTTTGTAGTCATTGTTATGCCTTTCGTTTCTGATATGTCTATATTCTGTCCATAATTTGCGAAGGTACATATGCCTTAAGATGTATTCCATCTTCTTTATATTCCTCACTAAGTACCTGACCATATTTTCTGATTATTCCTATTTTTCCTGCTTCTGAATAATCATATACCTTTTCCACCATTACACGCATGGATTTCAAAGCTGCCTCTATTGCGTCATTTATTTCATTTAATCCGATATTTTTCTTTATTGCAGCACTAACTGTGTAATCAGCATTAAAATCCCTTAAAACCGGCTTTTCTTCTACCTTATCTATTTTGTTAAATACCGTAATGATTATTTTATCTTTTACTTCAAGATTTTTTAGTGTTTCATAAACTGCATGGACATTTTTATCCATAGAAGGATTTGAACAGTCCACCACATGAATAATTATATCTGAATACTTTGCCTCTTCTAAGGTACTTCTGAAAGCATCTATTAAGTGATGAGGCAATTTTCTTATAAATCCGACTGTATCTGTCAGTAAAACCTCCTGACCGTTAGGAAGCTTATAATTTCTCGTTGTAGGATCAAGAGTTGCAAAAAGCTTGTCTTCCTCTAGCACATTTGCCGCTGTTAAAGTATTAAGTAGTGTAGACTTTCCGGCGTTGGTATATCCCACTATGGCAACCACCGGAACAGGATTGTCCTGTCTTTTAGCCCTTGTAACCTGTCTGTGGCTTTCCATATTTCTAACCTGTTCCTTTAGCTGGGATATTCTGTTTCTGATAAGACGTCTGTCTACCTCTAATTTCTTTTCTCCCGGGCCTCTTGTTCCTATTCCGCCACCCTGTCTTGAAAGATTTCTCATTCCAATAAGTCTTGTGGAACGATATCTAAGCTGTGCTAACTCTACCTGTATTTTTCCCTCGGCACTTTTTGCCCTTCCTGCAAAAATATCAAGAATTATAAGAGTTCTGTCCATTACCTTAACATCTAATTCATCTTCAAGATTCTTATATTGTGCAGGAGATAATTCATCATCACATACTATGGCATCTGCCTCTGTTTCCCATATTAAATCCTTTATTTCCTGAACCTTTCCTGAACCTACATAGGTAGTGTTATTAATGTGGTCTAAATTTTGGATAACTCTTCCCACAACCACTGCACCTGCTGTATTAACCAGCTCCTCCAGTTCATCTAAAGATTCCATTGCGTCATCTTCATTTCCTGTTGCCACGGCAACTAAAATTATTTTTTCCGTATTTTCTGCGGTTTCGTACATAAACGCTCCTTAAATATCATTTTTTACTATGTTAATATTTTTCCATTTGCCTTTTTTATACCTTATAAGGCTAAACAGTCCGTTTAAAAGCCATGTTATTCCCGTAGCATAGAATACTCCGTAGTTTCCCATGAAAGGTATAAGGGTAAGAGGATATGCAAAACCTACACGTCCTATACACTCCACAATTCCGGTAAACAGTGAAAATATTGCATCTCCGGCACCATTTAACACATTTCTGGTGGTATATATCATTCCCAAAAATATGTAAAAACAGCTTGTTATTCTAAGTCCGTCAACAGCCTTTTTCATAACCGTAGGATCTTTTCCGAATATGGAAACAATCTGCGGTGTAAATATCCAGAATAAAAGCATTATGCTAATTGCAAATATTGTGGTAATGGTTGTTGCCGTGTTAAATCCTTTTTTTACCCTGTCAATTTTTCCGGCTCCAAGATTTTGTCCCGTATATGTAGATACTGCTGCACCCATAGACATAAATGGCTGCTGGATA
>NZ_CAKVZL010000046.1:0-16297 GCF_934835595.1 Eubacterium sp. AF15-50 | reverse complement strand
ATGCTGTGAAGGCAGAAGTAAGACTTTATGAGAATATTGTAGATGAAGAGAAAGGAAAGTTAAATGAGGATGGAACCCTTAACTTAAATCCTAATTCTCTTACAGTTCTTAAGGAATGTTACATTGAGCCAAACATTTCAGATGTTAAGCCAGAGGATAAATTCCAGTTTGTGAGACAGGGTTATTTCTGTGCAGATATTAAGGATTATACAAAAGAACATCCGGTATTTAACAGAATTGTTTCGTTAAAGAGTTCTTTTAAACTTCCAAAATAATAAATACGGTAAATAAAAAGGTTGCATCAATTGTGATACAACCTTTTTATTTACTATAAATTATTAATCATAATTCTTACAAATCCTTTAACTCATCTGTAAGAAATTCATCGTCATCGCCCTCATCATCAATGGTAACATCATCTTCAGTTTCAGCATTTTCTGCCTCATCTGTAGTAACATCCAAGTCCGGTGTATTGTCAGAAGAAGTATTTATATCTTCATCCTCAAAAATATCTTCATCTTCGTCTTCACCGTTAAATATTTTACCAACAGTTTCATTCACCTTATCCTTAGCATTAGATGCAACAGTTGAAACCTTATCCTTCATCATGTTGATATTGTCTTCACCAACTTTTTCAACAATTATGTCTTTAGCATCATTAGCTTTTTCTTTGGCGAAATCCGTTGCATTGTTAATTTTATCCTTTATATTATCAATGTTTTCCTCGCCGATTTTATCAGTAACTGTATTTTTTAATTTATCAGCAGCATCAATAACCATGTCAGCAGTATCATCTGCTACCTTTTTAACTTTCTTTTTATTAATGGTTATTGTAACTTTTGTGTTTCCGTCGGAATCATCATTTTTGTTAAATTCAAAGGCTTTTGTATCATCGAAATCGTCGAAATCATCTGCCTTTGTTTCACGTGTGTCTTTGCGTTTCTTTACATAAAGTGCACTTCCTGCTGCGGCTCCAACAACTGCTGCGGTTCCGAATAGCTTTTTTAAAAATCCCATATATAAAATCCTCCGATACATTTATTTTTATGCAATAGCATAATTATTATCATTTATTATAATACTATTTTAGCCGAAATAAAAGCAGTAATACATTAAAAAACATTACTTGAATAAAAAAAACAAAAATGTTAGTCTATAAAAAGTGATTTTAAAAAGAATGATAAAGAGGATTAATATGAATAATAGAAAAATAGTTTTTTTCGATATTGACGGAACAATATATAGATTTGATACAGGGATGCCAAAGGATACTTATGAGGCAATTAAACTTTTAAAGGCCAAGGGACATATTCCGGTTATATGTACCGGACGAACAAGGTGTATGATTTATAAAGAACATATGGCTCCGGGATTTCGGGATATTGTAGCCGGTGCCGGAACATATGTGGAAATTGATGGTAAGGAGCTATATTGCAATACCATTAATAATAATGAGGCAAGAAGAGTAATAGATGGCTTTGTAAGAAATGGCTTTGTTCCGGTGGCTGAAGGAAGAGACAACATTTATATTGGAAGGGATATCAGTGATTTAACTGAAACCACAAAGCATGTATATAATGTTTACAGAGAAAGTATGGGGGATTTTATATTAAGTACAGATGAAAGTGAAATAAATGTATCTAAGGTAAGTGCATTATTTACTAATCACAGTAATCCTGAGGGAATGATAAAGGAATTTGAAAATGATTACACCATTATATCTCATCAGCATAGTTTATTGGAGTTAGTTCCAAAGGGATATAATAAAGCTGTGGGAATTGAAAAATTAATTAAAGCATTAAACATTCCATGGGAAAACACATATGCTTTCGGTGACAGTTTAAATGACATTGACATGCTAAAATATGTTAAGTATGGCTGTGCCATGGGAAATAGTGATGATGCCATAAAGGAAGCTACAAAGTATCATACTTCTGACTTTGATAAGGGTGGAATATATGAGGCATTAAAAAAATTTGAATTAATATAAAGGATGTAATATGAGAATACTGAAGGATAAAAATAATATAATAATAAAGGAAATTAGTGATTTTGATTTACAGCAGACCTTAGAATGTGGACAATGCTTCAGATTTTATAAACAGGATGAACAGGAGTATGTTGTAGTAGCCTATGGCAGGCTTTTACATATAATGGAAAAGGATAACAACCTTGTTTTTCTTAATAAAACAATTAATGAAGTTGAAAATATATGGATACCATACTTTGATTTAAACAGAGATTATGGAAAAATTAAGGAGTTTCTTCTGAAAAGTGATGAAACCTTAGAGCCTGCGATAAAAGAAAAAAACGGCGTAAGGATTCTTAATCAGGAGTTTGTGGAAACATTAATATCCTTTATAATTTCCCAAAATAAGCAGATTCCCCATATAAAACATATTGTGAAAACAATCAGTGAGAATTTTGGTGACTATTTAGGGGAGGTAAATGGAGAAAAATACTATTCCTTTCCTAATATGAAACAGTTAAGCAATATTACCGAGGCAGATTTCAGGGAAATGAAAACAGGTTTTAGGGCACCTTATTTGTCAGACGCAGTTGAGAAGCTTTCTACAGGCATCATAAACGAAAAGGAAATTAGAATGTTAAAGGAGGAAGATGCCAGAAAGAAACTAATGGAAATAAAGGGAGTTGGTGAAAAAGTTGCTAACTGCGTAATGCTTTTTTCGTTGGGATACAGGCAGGCATTTCCTATTGATGTGTGGATAAAAAGAATTATGGAGACTTTATATTTTAACGGAAAAGATACCTCAAAGGAGATAATAGGAAAATGTGCTAAGGAATTATATGGAGAATATGGTGGCTACGCACAACAATATCTGTTTTGTTTTGGAAGAGATAATAAAGTTGGAAAAAACAAAAATGAATAGAATATTTATTTTGTTAATAAATTGTAAAAATATAACATTAGGTATTGCATTAATCAAAAAAAGTGTTACTATTATTGTTAGTTGGTTAGCACTCGTATATGCGGAGTGCTAACAAGAAATGTTATTATGGAGGTTAAAAAATGAAATTAATACCATTAGCAGATAGAGTAGTTTTAAAGCAGTCTACTCCGGAAGAAAAAACAAAATCAGGAATTATATTGACAAGTACATCTCAGGAGAAGCCACAGCAGGCAGAAGTTATTGCTGTAGGTCCCGGTGGAGTTGTAGACGGTAAAGAAGTTGTTATGAATGTTAAGCCTGGAGATATGGTTATCTTTTCAAAGTATGCAGGCAATGAAGTTAAATTAGATGATGAAGAATATATAATTGTAAAACAGTCAGATATTCTTGCAATCGTTGAATAATTTTGGAGGTAATTAATATGGCAAAGGAAATAAAATATGGCGCTGAAGCCAGAACTGCTCTTGAAGCAGGTGTAAACCAGTTAGCAAATACAGTAAAGGTTACATTAGGACCAAAAGGAAGAAACGTTGTTCTTGATAAATCTTTTGGCGCACCACTTATTACAAATGATGGCGTAACAATTGCAAAGGAAATAGAACTTGACGATTCATTTGAAAACATGGGAGCACAGCTTGTAAAGGAAGTTGCTACTAAAACAAACGATGTAGCAGGTGACGGTACAACAACAGCTACAGTTTTAGCTCAGGCAATGATTAATGCCGGAATGAAGAACTTAGCTGCCGGTGCTAATCCTATTATTTTAAGAAAAGGAATGAAGAAAGCAACAGATGTAGCAGTTGATGCTATTGCTGATATGAGCAGTGTTGTAACAGGAAAGGAACAGATTGCAAAGGTTGCAGCTATTTCTGCCGGTGATGAGGAAGTTGGTAACATGGTAGCAGATGCCATGGAAAAGGTTTCTAACGATGGCGTTATTACAATAGAAGAGTCAAAAACAATGAAAACTGAATTAGACCTTGTTGAAGGTATGCAGTTTGACAGAGGATATATTTCAGCATATATGGCTACAGATATGGATAAGATGGAAGCTACACTGGATGATCCATATATCCTTATTACAGATAAGAAAATCTCTAACATTCAGGAAATCCTTCCTGTCTTAGAGCAGATTGTTCAGTCAGGAGCTAAACTTCTTATTATTGCAGAAGATGTTGAGGGTGAAGCCCTTACAACACTTATTGTAAATAAGCTTCGTGGAACATTTAACGTAGTTGCAGTTAAGGCACCTGGATATGGTGACAGAAGAAAAGAAATGCTTAAGGATATAGCAATTCTTACCGGTGGTCAGGTTATTTCAGAAGAATTAGGTTTATCTCTTGCAGATACAAAGATTGAAGATTTAGGTAGAGCAAAATCTGTTAAGGTTGCAAAAGAAAATACCATAATCGTTGATGGTCTTGGTAATTCAGATGAAATTGCAGCAAGAGTTGCCCAGATTAAAACCCAGATAGAAGAAACCACATCAGAATTTGATAAAGAGAAACTGCAGGAAAGACTTGCTAAGCTAGCAGGTGGTGTTGCAGTTATCAGAGTTGGTGCTGCTACAGAACCTGAAATGCAGGAAAACAAACTTAGAATGGAAGATGCATTAAATGCTACAAGAGCTGCCGTAGAAGAAGGTATTATAGCAGGTGGTGGTTCAGCATACATTCACGCATCAAAGAAGGTTGCTGAGTTAGTTAATACATTAGAAGGTGATGAGAAGACAGGTGCTTCTATTATTCTTAAGGCATTAGAGGCTCCACTTTTCACTATTGCCCAGAATGCAGGACTTGAAGGCTCAGTTATTGTTAATAAGGTAAGAGAATCAGAACCTGGAACAGGATTTGATGCATTAAATGGCGAGTATGTTCAGATGGTAGACAGAGGAATTCTTGATCCGGCTAAGGTTACAAGAAGTGCTCTTCAGAATGCAACAAGTGTGGCAAGTACATTACTTACAACAGAATCAGTTGTTGCAAATATTAAAGAAGATACACCGGCTATGCCTGCCGGAAACCCTGGAATGGGAATGATGTAATTAATAATTGCTACTTATGTAGCAGATAAAAAAAGCCTATGGGATAACATGATATGTTTCCCGTAGGCCTTTTTTTGATGTAAAAATGATAAATATACACCATTTTTTACTTAGGTATTAATTTTTTAAAAAGTGCCTAAAATAGGACATAAAAACAATTTTATTATTGGAATGACAAAGCATATATGATACAATTTATTTATATTAAATTAAAGGAGCGAAAATATAATGAAAGGTATTAAAAGAAGTATTTTATCATTAATGCTGGTACTTGCGTTAGTAGTATCAGGTGTGTCGGTTATGCCTGTAAAGGCTTTAGAGCTTAATGCTAATCCGATTACAAATTTAAAATTTGTGGAAAACAGCAATGGTTCATGTACAATAACATGGGACAAACTAAGTGGAGGTTCTTATAATATTTATAAGGCAAAAAGCCGATATGCAAAGTACAGTAAAGTTGCCACTGTTTCAGATTCTGCATATACAGACACTGATTACAATGGCGAATATTATAAAGTATCATATGTTTCAGATAAGGAATATGAACTTTCAACCCCTATTTCATATGAAATACAGACTTTTGGTTTAAACACTAATATTTTTGAACCTACAGACAGTACATCAGAAATACAGTTATGCATTAATAATATTTATAAGAAAACAGAAGCAGGACAATTTATTTCAGACAGAAATGCATTAATGTTTGCACCGGGAAATTACAGTAAAGATATTAATGTGGAAGTTGGATTTTACACGCAGGTTGCAGGACTTGGCATTTCACCGGAAAATACTGTAATTGGTAATATAAACTGTAAGGCTGAATGGATGAAAGGTAAAAAATATGACGGTTCAGTAAATTATAATGCCCTTTGCAATTTCTGGCGTTCAGTAGAAAATCTTACTACAACAGCGAACAGCACCATGTGGGCTGTTTCTCAGGCTACTTCTATGAGAAGAATGAATATTAAAGGTAATCTTGATTTGCATCATCAGGGTGGTTATGCCAGTGGTGGTTTTCTTGCAGACACAAAAGTTGCAGGAAGAAAATACACTTATAAAGACCAGAAAACAGGTAAGCAGATTGATACGGAAGCAGGAATATCAGCAGGTTCACAGCAACAGTGGATTTCTAGAAATACCGAAATGAACAGATGGGATGGAAGCGTTTGGAATTACGTTTTTGTAGGATGTAGCGTTGCATCATTATACGATAAAACAAACATCAGCAATGGCCCAAACGGTGAGTGGCCGTATTTATCTTACACCAAGGTTTCAGAAACTCCTGAGTGTCAGGAAAAGCCGTTTTTAATGAAAAATGATGATGGAAAATATGGTGTATATGTACCGGCAGTTAGAAAAAACTCTACAGGTGTTTCATGGGCAAATGAAAACGAAGGCGAATTCATAGACCTTGACCGTTTTTATGTTGCTAAGCCATCAGATAGTGCAACAAAAATTAACGACGAATTAAAAACAGGCAAAAACCTTATACTTACTCCCGGAATATATAATCTTTCCCAGGCAATTAATATAACTAATGAAAACACTATTGTTCTAGGATTGGGATATGCAACATTGGAACCTGTAAATGGAAATCAGTGTATGACTGTTTCAAATGTAGGAGGAGTAAAAATAGCCGGCGTATTATTTGATGCAGGAGCAAAGAAATCATCTGCACTTTTAACAGTTGGAACATCTGGAGATAAAACATCTCATAAGGATAACCCTATTTTGTTAAGTGATACCTTTTACAGAGTAGGTGGAGCAGATTCAAATCCGGGAAAGGTTACAACATGTGTTATAATTAACAGCAGCGACGTAATAGGCGACAATTTCTGGGTTTGGAGAGCAGATCATGGAGCAGGTGTAGGCTGGAATAAAAACACAGCTGATACCGGTGTAATAATAAATGGTGACAATGTTACAACTTACGGACTTATGGTAGAACACTTCCAAAAATATCAGACAATATGGAATGGTAACGGTGGTAAGTGTTATATGTATCAAAGTGAGTTGCCTTATGACATAACATCCCAGAATGTATGGAATGCAAAGGGCTCATATGGATATACTGATTATAAGGTTTCTTCAAATGTAAAAACTCATGAAGCCTATGGAATTGGCATTTATTCATGTTATCAGGCGGCTACATGTTTCTTGAAGTCTGCCGTGGAATGTCCTGATACACCGGGTGTTAAATTTACTAATGTATGTACATATAGTTTGAGTGGAAATGGTGGTATAGATTATGCCATAAATAAAAGCGGATATGGAGTATATACTTCAAGTGAAATGTGCAAGATTATGTCATATTCTAACGGCAAGGCCGTATGTGATAAGACAGGTACAAAAGCTAAAAAGAGTATATGGTCAACATCAATTAATGTAGCCACAAATTCTCTGACATACAGCGGAAAAGCCATAAAACGTAAGGTAACGGTTAAGTATAAAGGAATCACATTACGTAAAGGAACAGATTATACTGTTACATACAAAAACAATAAAGATATTGGAACATCAAAAATAATTATAAATGGTATCGGAAACTTTAGGGAAAGCGACTACGTTACATTTAAAATAGTTCCTGGAAAAACAAAAATTACAAAGAAAAAAGCAACAAAGAAGAAAGTAAATATTCAGTTTGCAAAGGTAAAAGGAGCTAAAGGATATCAGGTTGTATATTCTACAAATAAAAAGTTTAAAGGCAAAACTGTAAAAAACATTAAGAAAACAAAACTTACATTTAAGAGAAAGAATAACAGCACCTATTATGTTAAAGTAAGAGCTTTGAAAAAAGTTGGTAGAAAAACATATTATGGAAGTTACTGTAAAACAGTAAAAATTAAATAAGATTATTAAAGAGGCACATGATATTGATTATTGTGTGCTTCTTTTTATTTCAAATAAAAGTGTTTTTATATTTTGCTTTACACTATGGGTTTAATGTGATAACATAGTGAAGTCGGAAAACACGGGCGGATGATAAACTTATCATAAGATTTATTTAACTTATTTAGGATAATCCAATCGATTGTTTTAAATAAGTTTTTTTATTTTACAGGAAATTGAAAGAGAAAGGGAGCACATCTGTGCGCAAGGATGAATTATGAAATTTAAAAGAAAATTTAAAGAAACTGTTTCACTATTACTCATTTTGACATTAATATCAGGAACCATTGATGCAAAAGCCTTTGACCATAGCGGACCAATAATGTTTAATGGAAACTATTATGAAAATCTTGAGACGGCAATAGAAGAGGCTCAGGAGACTCAAAAAGACAGTACAATTTATTTGTATGAGAATACCGTAGTGGAAAATCAAATCACCATAAAAAGTGAAAACAAAGTAAATATTGTTGCTGAAGAACAGGTTACAATTAGTGTAACAGATACAGCAGCATTTCTTTTGGTTGAAAAAGATGCCGAAATCTCTTTATGTAACATAACTGTTGATGGTGATAAGTGTGGACAAAAATATAGTGTATCGCCATTAAAAATAAAGGGAAAAATAGAACTTATTAATAGTTCAATAACCAAATTTAAAGGTTATGATTCAACAGTTTCTCTTGATTCCGGTAGTATGAGAATGGATTCAGATAGTTATATTAGTTATAATTCGGTGGAAACCTATCTTTCAAAGGGTGGCGGTGTATACATGTGTGGAAAGTCATATTTATATGGTGGTAATGTATGTAACAATTCTTCCACATTTAGCGGTGGTGGAATTGAAGCTACCGGAGAAGCTTATATAGAAAATGTTACCATTGAAAATAATAAAACATTTGAAATGGGTGCAGGAATAAATGTTACAAAATGTAAATTATTTATAAATAACTGTACATTATCAGGGAACTATGACACATGGAATGAAAAACAAATGGGGTATGTCGGAAATGATTTATTTGTGGACTCATCTGAAGATATCGAAATATATAATACAAAAATTACTGCTAAAAAGGATGATTCAGGGTATTTTAGAATGTATTTAGGCGGTAGCGGAAACAAAATCATATCAGGATTATCTATAATAGGGGAAAAAGATAACAATAACGATGGTCTTGCCATAAATGGTGGTAAAACAATTATAAAACGACCTGGTACATATAACACATATGCAGGTGAAGTGAAAACCGAAAAAAATATAATTACCGGTTTAAATGGTAAGGACAATGGTGCCGGATTATACATAGGTGATAAAGCGGATGTGGAAATTGAACAATTAGAATTAACTAAGAATGTGGGGGCAAACGGCGGTGCCATTTATAACTCCGGCAAATTATTGTTAGACGATGTTACAATAGCGGATAATGATACTGATAAAAAGAGCAGTGTAGATTCTTTTTGTGGCAAGGGAATATATCAAAATGGGGAAATTACATTAAATAAAAATGCAAACATTTCAGACCAGATATACCTGACAAAAGATCAATACATAACTGTTGCTGAAAATCTTTTGTATCATACCGGGGTTCATAGCGCCATAAACATCACAATAGGTGAAGATAATTTAAGTGAAAATCGGACATTGATTAGATATTCTACACAAAACAGTAGTATCGATGCGTTTTCAGCAGTACAAAATGGAATATTTAAATTTGAAAATTCCCAAAACATATCGGATATTAATGATATTTTGGTAAAAAATAATGACATTGTTATAAATTCCAAGTGTAAAAATGTCACGGTGAAATGTGTTGACGAAAATAAAAAGCCAATAGTTGGATTAAAACTTGATATTTATAAAAAATATAATGATAAGAAAAACGTCAAACTGGGGACAACAGCAGAAAGTGATAATACCGGGCATATAGTTATTAACGGATTAAACAGAGGTGAATATTATTTTTTAATGTCTGGTATTCTATCAGGTTATGAATACGATCGAAGCATGAAAGGAAATTTTGTAATTGCCGATCAGGAAGAAGTAGAAAATGTAGAAATAACTTTAAACACAGCAGATTTGCCACCTAATGCAGTGATAACCAGTTCTCAAACCGTTGCAAAAGTAAATGAAAATATAAGTTATTCAGCAAAAAATTCCACAGATGATAAGGGAATTAAAAGTTATTACTGGGATTTTGGTGATGGAACAAAAAGTCATGAAATAAATGTAACTCATAAGTATGCGGATGAGGGAACATACACTGTATCGCTATCTGTAACAGACAAAGGAAATAATGTTTCAAAAACCACATGTAAAATAACAATCAAGGGTATACCTGAAAAAAGCCAAAAGACAATTGTTAATGTATTAGACACAGATACGGAACAGATGATAAAGAATGCATATGTTGAAATATGGAAAGATGATACAACAAAAACAATTGAAGGAAAAACAAATGAAAAGGGGATGTTCAATTGCTACCTTATGCCTGGTGAATATACGGCAATAGTATATTGTAATGGTTATTATTCCCGTTCCACATCAATTGTTATTGGAAATGAAGGTAAGAATATCAAAATTCCACTGAATACTTACGATACAGTTGGTGGAAGTTTAACCGTTAAAGAACTTTCGCTTGAAGAAATTAAAAAGGCAGGTATAGATACAACCAATTTAGCGAATAGAAAAGTAACAAAAGAAACCTTAACCTTGAATTTCGGCGAATACATTGTATATAAAACCGGAAGCGGCAAAACAATAAAAAAAGAAAATAACACCGGCAAAACAATATATGAGGTAGCAAATAATGTATATTTAATTACAGGTGGAGTAAGCTGGCTTAAACAGATTTTTGATGTGGAGCTTCTTGTAATTAATAATTCAAAAGTTGAATGCATGGATAATGTAACAGCCACACTTAATTTACCTAAGGGTCTCTCTTTGGCTGACATGCAGGAAGGTAAAACAAATACAAAGACAGTAAATATGGGAAAAATTAATCCCGGGGATTCGGTATCAAAACATTGGTATGTCCGTGGAGATGAAGATGGCATTTATAATTTCGATGTTAGCGTTAGTGGAAGCATGGTTTCACCTGATATCGAGCCGCAGAAATTTAACACGGTTTTTTCAACAACAGAACCTGTATATGTATATTCAAATGATGTTTTGTTTTTAAACATAATTGTAAACCGTTATTTACGGAATGGAAGCAATTATGAAGTGACTTTTGAGTACATGAATGTTTCTCCAAGAACATTATATGATGTTAATTTTAACTTAGATGGTTATCCATGCAGAATGGAAGGAAGGAATGAGAGTGTTGTCAAGGAAATGAAACCGGGAGAAAGGGCTGTAATTAAAAGCAATCACTTTATATCCTTTTATCAGAAAATGATTCTGAATTGCTGGAACTGAAAAATATTGGAATGGACATGACAGGAGCTTCCATTCCGTATCAGATAATAATTCTGGACAATTTTTCCGGCGGATATGCCAAAAAGCAGTATTCGTATCAAAAACAAACCACAGGGGCAGATCCTGTTAATATGCTTACAGGTGGTTTTGAATACAGCTATACCGACATGAAACTGAACGGGAAAAATCCGCTTACATATGAAAGATATTATAATTCAAAATCAGATAACGTATGGACTGATAATTATTCATATCAGTTATCTGACGGTGAAAATATGTGCCGGTTATCTATGCCGGGAGGATATGAAATTGAATTTAAAAAAGAAAATGGAAGGTTTCAGTCAGAAGAAGGCTCAGAACTAACGTTAGAATATGCGGCAGGTGGCTATGTTTTAAAGCAAAAAAATAATGAACGATATTATTTTGATAAATCAGGCAGATTAATTGAAATAGCTGGTGATAAGAACAGAAATGAAAAAATTGAATATACAAACAATCAAATATCAAAAGTGTATAGTGCATCCGGTACACTGTATTTTGAATGGAACGAAAATGGAAATATTACAAAAATACATGACAAAAACGGTTATAGCACTTTATATAGCTATGAAAGTGATAAACTTACCAGTGTAACAAATGCTGACGGTAATGTCTCAGCATATAAATATGATGAAAATGGATATTTATGTAAAGTACGTGATTTTAATGGTGTATGGACAATAAGCAATACCTATGATAAATACGGACGTGTTACTGAGCAGGAACTTGCTGATGGTGGAAAATACACATTTAGCTATGATCCTATTAAAAGATATAATGAATGTAAAGGAGAAAACAACTACTTCAAAGCAGTATTTTATAATGAAAAAAATCAAATAATTACAGATATATCTAATAATGGAGTGACTTCATACGAATACAATGAAGCTAATCAGATTATATCAGGAAAAGATGGCGAGGGTAAAATAACTTACTATTCATATGATGAAAATAATAATTTAGTTGGAACATTGTATCCTGACGGAACCAATAAAGTATGTACATATGAAAATAACAGAATTATAAGTGAAACGGATGAAAACGGTGGTACAATTAAATATGATTATGATACCAATGGAAATATTACATCTATAACAGACCCCATGGGGAATGTTACGGCATTTGAATACGATAAAATGGGTAATTGCATATCAAAGCGTGATTCTCAGGGAAATGTGTCAAAATTATCATATGATGAACGTGGTAACTGCATTATGACTACCGATGCGGTGGGAAATAAAACATATCTTTCATATGATTTACAGGGTAAAACCATCTCATCTAAAGATGCAATGGGGAATGTAACAAAATACAATTATACCGCCGGCGGGAAATTTATAGGTGAAACTGATGCTGATGGAAAAGCAAAAGAATATGGTTATAACAGTAATGGTTATACAGTATACGAAGAAGATAAACTGGGAAATAAAACTTTGTATGATTATGACGAACAAAATCACCTTAAATCTTCAACATCTCCATTGAATAATACTACTAAATATCAGTATGACTCAAACGGTAACCTGACAGTGGTAACAGATGCTAACGGACATACTTCCACATATACATATGATGGTGATGGTAATATAGTGGGAATAACAGATGCATTAGGAAACAGTCAAACATATGATTATGATAAAAATGGTAATATTATAAGTATTAAAGATAATGAAAACAATATCTCATCATTTAAGTATGATGATAAGGGGAGAAAGATTTCAGAAACGGACAACATGGGGAATACAAAGTTATTTACCTATGACAATAAAGGCAATATTTTGTCTGAAACGGATGCTGCCGGAAGCACAATTCATTATCAGTATGACGCAAACGGCAATCAAACATATAAAATTGATGCAAATGGTAATAAAACACAATATGAATATGACAGCCTTGGCAGGTTAGTGAGTGAAACAGATGCAGTTGGACAAAAATCGTTTTATGAATACGACGCAGTGGGCAATCTTACTAAAATAACTGATTCAAAAGGTAATTATATCAGATATGAGTACAACAAAAACTGCAAAATATCTAAAACAACAGATAAAAACGGAAGAAGTGTATCCTATACTTATGATTCCATGGGAAATATTATTTCAAGTAATAATGACGATGGAAGTAATATTTCATATTCCTACGATGCAAATGGTAATCTTCTAAAAGTCAAAGATGAAAGAGGTTTTTGCATATCATATGCTTATGATGGAGAAAACCGAAAAATTTCGGAAAAAGATAAAAATGGCAATGAAACAAAGTACAAATATGATAAAGTAGGTAATCTTATAGAAACAATTTATGGAGATAGTGGCATTGAAAAACGTACATATAATGCCATTAATCTTGTAACATCTGTAACAGATGTAAATGGTTTTACTGAAAAATATGAATATAACAAGTTAGGAAATGTAGTCAAAATAACAGGTGCAAAAGACAATGTGTCAGATGTAGTATACGACAAAAACGGAAACACAGTAAAAATAACAGATGCCAACGGAAATGAAACACATTATAAATACGATTCTTCTAACAGACTTATTCAAATAACAGATGCCAAAGGTAAAACTCAGAAATTTGAATATGATGGGGCAGGAAATACTGTCTCCTATACAGATATGAACGGTAATAAAACTTCATATTCTTATGACAAACTAAATAGAGTTACTACAGAAGTAAAAAATGATATAGTTCAAAAATCATATGAATATGATTCATTGGGAAATGTTACGAAAGTTATTACTGCTGACGGTGCTGAAACTAAATACAATTATGATGAATTGGGAAATATAATTAACATAACCGATGCTTTAGGCAACAATACAACCTATAGTTATAATGACAAAAATCAGGTTACGGTTGTAAAGGATGCCAAAGGTAACAAAGTAAGCTATAGTTACGATAAATGTGGAAATATTATTTCTGAAAAAGATGGAAAGGGTAATAAAACTTACTACGAATATGATGGAAATGGAAATCTTATAAAAGAAAAAAATTCTGCCGGAGTAACTACATACACATATGATAAAATGAACCGTTTGATTTCAGAAAAAGACAAACGCGGTAATACACAATTATACAAATACAATAAAAAAGGAGATTTAATACAGCATACAGATAAGAATGGAAATATCACCAGTTATGAATATGATTGTGACAGTAATATTATTAAAGTAACAGACCCGCAAAAAAATATATCAACATACAGGTATGATAAGGAAGGAAACCTTATTCAAACTGTGTTAAACCGCACAAAGAATAAGAAAGAAACCCGGGAAATAACTTCATATAAGTATGATAGTCGCAATATGTTGGTTAAAGAAACAGACAATGACGGAAAAAGCACTTCATATACTTATGACGGAAATGGTAACTTAAAAACCAAAACTGATGCAAAGGGCAAAACCACAACATATCATTATAACTATTTAGACCTTGTATCTGATATTAAGTATAGTGACGGCAAAGTGGTTTCTTATGCCTATAATAAAAAAGGATCACTTGTTAAAATGACAGATGATACCGGAATGACAAGTTATGAGCTTGACTTACTAAGCAGAGTAAAAAGTGTAAAATATTCAAATGGAAACACAGTAAAATACGACTATGATCAGGTTGGAAATGAGTCATCTATAACATACCCTGATAATAGTAAAACAATCTATACCTATGACAACGTTAATAATATTCAGACTGTAACAGACAAAAACGGTGTAACAAATTACATATATGATAGCGTTGGAAATGTTAAGGAAATAGCTACTCCTGATGGTGTTAATGAATACAGAAAATACGATGCTGAAGGAAACGTTATTGAAATAGCTCAAAAAGAGAAAAAATCAAATTCTAAGAAAACTTTATATACATATTCATATGACAAACAGGGGAATATTACCAAATTAGCTGATAATAAAAATGGTAATATCACAAATTATGAATATGACAGTTTGAATAGAATTGCAAGAAGCAGCAATAGAAAAGGCAAGAAAACAGAGACAATTTCTTACGCATATGATGGCGTTGGAAATCTCATCAGTGAATTAAAATATAACAAAGAGAAAAACATTTCAGATATCATAACGACGTCATATACTTACAACAATTTAAACGAATTATTAAGTGCCAAAAAGACAACTGTTAATCTGAAAAGAACTGTCTCTAAGAAAAAAAGGCGCAACTTAAAGGTTAATAAAAAAGTTGATAAAACCCAATATTCTTACGATGCTCTTGGAAACCTTATTAATGAGAAAATATATGCCGGAAATAAGCTTTCTAAAACAAAGTCATACACATACAATAATTATGGCAAAATCGATACCTATGTAAGTCAGCAGGGAAAAATAAAGGGAAAATCCAATTATGTATATGATGGAAATGAAGCATTAATAGGACAAAACGTTATATGTAACGGTTCAAAAGTATCTTATGAATATACAAACAATGTAAATAGTGATAATGACGCCGTTTTGTATTCAACTTCATTTTGTCAGACTAAGCAAAACTATTCATTATCAAAGAAATATGGTAGCAAAAACAAGTTAATTAAAACAACTACGTTAAAAAATGATGAAAGATATGTCTATGGAAATGAATTAATTAGTGTTACAATGAATTCAGGCAAATACACGTCAATTTCCGGAATGCTTAATAAGGGTGCTTTCAGTAGTTTGTTTGGAAAACTGTTGAAACCATTACGAATTACCGAAAACGCGTATGTTCACACTGACCGTCTGGGAAGCATTACCAACATTAAAAATAAAAAGGGAAGTGACATGTCCAATTCATGGTATGATGCATGGGAAAATGTGACAACAAATATCAGCAGTTCACTCAGCAGTGCCTACAGTGACATGGTTGAAAATTTAAGCAGGCATTATACAACATATTTATATGATGACATTACTGATAAATACTACGCATCTGACAGAACATATGACAGTGCAGTAAAACGTTTTACAACAAGAGATGCCGTCAAAGGAGATATTAGAAATGCATCAATGCTTAATG
>NZ_CAKVZL010000045.1:0-16454 GCF_934835595.1 Eubacterium sp. AF15-50 | reverse complement strand
GGTGTATACTATTAGTTTTTCTTAATCTTCTTATAGTATACACCGGATGTAAAAAAAATACAATAGCACAATGTAAGCCTTATAAAGTACAAACCACCATTGTGCCTGCCCCAATATTCAATTTGCATTTATCCGTTCTTACATTGCAGTATTGTAATTACATCTTGTATCAATTATAATATATATTATTTGTTACTTTGTCAAGTGTTTTTTGTGATATTATAAAATAATTAAAATTCTAATCTCATCTGATTCCACACTACGTTTCCGTGTGTTGAATGCTCTGAAATACCTTCATTTATAAATCCGAATTTAGAGTAACACGGTACTAAAGCATCCTTGCATGTTAGTACTAAGCCTTTTCTTCCCTGTATTTGCACATCATTAATTGCCTGTGTAATTAATCTTCCTGCAAGCCCACGTTTACGATAATCAGGAATAGTATTTACTCCAAAAATCATTTGCCATTTTCCTTTTCCATAACAAAAACTTCATTTCCATGCTCTTTTATTATTTCCACTAAATCATTAGTTTTAATCCAGATTGTAGCTGTATTATCCTTTGGATGAACCCCTACGATTCCGGGATATTCAAAAAAACATTCCTCTATAAACACCTTAACTTTTATCATCGTACACTAATTTTACTCATATTTATTAAACTTTTCCAATACTTTTTGCTTCCTGCTACACATTTATATGATTTACTTTTAATTTTTTCTATGTTATAATACTTCAAATTTGAACTATTCATTTTTGTACTTTTATATTGGAGGATGTATTATGCGAACAGGCATTGAATTTGCTCATAAAATTTCTTTAGCTTACTCTGCAATGTGTAAGCCTTTATGCCATCAGATAAATTTACCTCAGACAGCATTTGATATTCTGATGTTTTTATCCAATAATCCGGAATTTACCACTGCCCGAGATATTGTTGAAATCAGAAAAATCAAGGCAAATCTTGTATCCGTCAATGTGGACCGGTTAGTAAATGACGGATATCTTATCAGAAAAGAAGTGGAAGGTGACCGGCGCAAGCACCAACTTGTATGCACTCCTAAGGCAGATGAAATAATTAACATGGGACTTATTCTTCAAAAAAACTTTGTAGACAGGATTTTCGAAGATATAGATGAAGAAACTAAAGATGCCATTTACAGTTGCATTAGCAAGATGAATTCAAATCTCAATGAAATTTTAGAGGAGGTTCAATAAATGGACATTTTAATAACATTTGTAGTAACATTTTTTGCAGGAATGGGTGCAGGACTTGGAACCGGTTTTGCAGGAATGAGTGCAGCTGCAGTTATCAGCCCAATGTTAATTACATTTCTTGGCATGGACCCATATATGGCTGTGGGAATTGCCCTGTCATCAGATGTTTTAGCCAGTGCTGTTTCTGCCTATACATACGGAAAAAATAAAAATCTTGATATAAGAAACGGACTTATTATGATGGTTAGCGTTTTAGCATTCACTATTGTAGGAAGCTATATTTCAAGCCTTGTTCCATCTACAACCATGGGAAACTTTTCTGTTTTTATGACCTTTCTTTTGGGAATTAAATTTATTGTAAAGCCTGTTATGACAACCAAAGAAGCAATGGCCGATGTTCCTGCCAAAAAGCGTGCCATTCAGTCAGTTATCTGTGGCGTTTTAATTGGATTTATATGTGGTTTCGTTGGTGCCGGGGGAGGTATGATGATGCTCCTTATTTTAACTTCAGTTTTGGGATATGAACTTAAAACTGCCGTGGGAACCAGCGTATTCATTATGACATTTACAGCATTTACCGGTGCAGCCTCACACTTTGCCATCGGAGGTGCCCCTGATGTAACGGTCTGGATTTTGTGTATTATATTTACATTATTATGGGCAAGAATTGCTGCCGTGTTTGCCAACAAAGCTACGCCAAAAACCTTAAACCGTGCCACAGGTATTATACTTGTTATACTTGGAATTGTAGTTATGGCATTTTCAATATTTGCATAATTGTTGTAAAAGTGTCCCTCAATTAAATTTGTAGGGACACTTTTTACTATATTTATAAATTACATATGGCATATAGTGGTATATTTTCCATCCACTCCTGATTAATGTACTTCATTGTTGAAAATCTGACTGCAGTATCCGGGCTATACTTATCACAAAATGCTTTTAAACTCTTTGATTTAATGTTACAAAATTAGTATATCACATTTTTTCTTTATTCTACTGTATATGTTGTGATGATTGTATCCTCATCTTTATTTAAATATTCTATCCTAATATGAATTCCACATTATCTCCAACTGTTACCTTTGTTTTATAAAATGCCTTAACTCCTTCTAACATATATAGTGCATCTTTTGTACCGGCTGTCTCATATGGCGAATGCATTGCCAACTGGGCAAGCCCAATATCTACTGTATTAATAGATATGTGACTGTTTGCTATGTTTCCCAGAGTTGAACCGCCGGGAATATCTGAACGGTTTACATAAGTTTGAGTCGGTACTGCTGCCTCCTTACAAATTTCTTTAAACACTGCTGCCGACATTCCATCTGTAGTATATTTTTGGTTTGCATTGTACTTTATAACTATTCCATTATTCATATAAGGTCTGTTAGTAGGGTCAGCTTTTTCCATATAATTAGGGTGAACACCATGGGCATTATCCGCCGATAACATAAATGACCGGGAATATGCCCGAATCAAATCTTCTCCATTTATTCCCATACACAAACCGATTCTATTAAGAACCTCTGACAAAAACGTAGAATCCGCCCCTTGCTTTGTTGTACTACCAACCTCTTCATTATCAAAAATGGCACAAACCGTAACGCTATTGGAATCAGACCCACCTGCAGCAATATGCGCCTTCATACAACTATAGGCACACATAATATCATCAAGCCTTGGTGCTGACATAAATTCACCATTACATCCTAAAACAGTTCCCTTTTGTCTGTTATATAAAAACAAATCTGAACTAACTATGGAATCCTCATTTACTCCGGCAACATCTGCCATTACTTTATAAAAAATTCCCTTAGATGTCAGTTCTCCAAACAGTGGAATCATATCTTTTTGAGGATTATATTTGACCCCCGTGTTGGCTTCTCTATTCATATGGATTGCCAGATTCGGAATAATACACAAATCTCTTTCAACATTTACCAGCACCGGTTTTATTTTCATTCCATCCTTAACAATAATACGTCCTGCCACTGACAACGGTCTGTCAAACCACGGTGCCATAAGCATTCCACCATATTTTTCCACATTTAATGAAAGGTACCTGTTGTCTTCTACCATTTCCGGATTTTCCTTTATTTTAAATGCCGGTGAGTCACTATGGGCTGCTGCTATTTGAAAATTTGAAATCTTATTATTCTTTGGTATACAAAATGCAATTATTGAAGAGCCGTTTCTTGTCACATAATATTTTTCTCCCGGTAACAAATTCCATTTATCCTGCTCATTTAATTGTGAATATCCGTTTTTTTTAAGCATCTCTGCAAAATTTGCCGTCACATGAAATGCACTGGGACTTTTATCTATAAACTCCATAAGTTCCTTTGAAAAATCAATAAATCTGCTTTCTTCCATAAATGCCTCCATATAACTTATCTAAAAGTTAATTTATTATCTCTAGGGTATCCCTTCCCACTTTGCATGTCAAATACAAAATTTTCACTCCGGCTTCTTTTGCCTCCTGTAATGCCACACCAAATTCAGGGTGAGTATCTATATTAGGACGTACTTCATTAATTCCTTCCATCTGAATCACAAATGCTACTGCACATTCATAACCCGCCCTTTTTGCCTTAATTAATTCTCTTAAATGCTTAACTCCCCTTGTGGTAGGTGCATCAGGGAAATATCCTATTCCATCTATTTCCAAGGTGCATCCCTTTACTTCCATAAGATATTCCTGATTTCCTTTTCTCATATAAAAGTCAATTCTGGAATCTCCGTATTTATACTCCGGCTTAATGTAATCATAATCCTTTGTTTCTAACCACTCTTTCACTACCTTGTTTGGTGCCTGACTATCCATATTAATCCAACCAAAATTTTTCTTATATACAGCCACTAAGTCATATAAAGTCTTCCTGTTTGGATTGTCAGAAACCTCCAGCCTTACAGGAGTTTTAGGAATCAACAATTCCTTACAACGCCCTGTATTTTTTACATGCACGGTATTTACAACTCCCTCTATATCAACATGGGCAATAAACCTGTTAGGACGGTCAATAAATATTCCCTCAACAATTTCTCTATACTTCACCAATTGTTCTCCCTGCCATTTTTATAACAACATTGCCTGAATGTTCCACATCGGCATCCTACTGTAAACAGCTCAATCAAACTTGCCACCTACTGTAACCTTATGTCCTGTATTAGGTCCATGCATAAATACCGCAACATCAGTTCCGCATACACTTGAATAAATGTTTTTAACAAGTACATCATTATACCCTACTTCCGGCAATGGAATTTCTCTAATCTCTACTTTCTCTTTTCCTAAATAAATACCTGCTTTCATAAATAACTCCTGTTTTGATAATATTATCTTAAAGGAAATTAACGTATGTGTCTAATATAGACATACTTATTTTATTAAGAATAATATCCCAAAAATAATTTTAATGCAACTATTCAGCCTTTTATTGTATAATAGCTACGCTTCCCTGAGCCTTATCTTTTTTAACAATTATCTTCCGGTCAATGCGCTCTTTTAATTCACCAACATGGGATATTATGCCCACCAACCGGTTTCCTTCCGTTAGGGAATTAAGTGCATTTATTGCCTGATTGAGAGACTCTTCATCTAATGAACCAAAACCTTCGTCCACAAAAATAGTATCGAGTCTAATTCCCCCGGCGGAAGCATGGATTTCATCAGAGAGCCCTAACGCCAGTGAAAGTGATGCCTTAAAAGCTTCCCCTCCCGAAAGAGTTCTCACGCTTCTATTGCTTCCATTATAATGGTCAATTACCCACAAATCCAATCCACTTTGACTTCTCTGATTATCTGCCTCTTCTGCTCTTTTTAATTCATACTGTCCTGATGACATCGTAAGAAATCTAATATTAGCTCTATTTATAATCCTGTCAAAATAATGCATTTGAATGTACGTTTCTAGCAAAATTTTATCCTTACCGTTAATCCCTCCGTTAGCAGTGTCTGAAAGAGATTTAATCATAGTCCATTTTTCCTGTGCCTCTTTCATTGCCCTGTACTTAACTTTTATGGCATCTTTGATGTTCTCATTAACTTTAATCCTTGTGCTGATTACGTTTATTGCATCTAACAGATTCTTCCTCTCTTTTACTAAATCATTCCTTTTTTCTGACAATTCATCTGTAGGAGAAATTTCCGCACCCCTTAACTGCTCATCAATCATCTTTATGGTATTTTCTGCCTTTTCAATTTCTGTTTTACAGTTCTGAAAATCCCTGTCAGCTTTTTTGTAATTCTCCTCCATTTTTATAAGCAAATCCCTTAATTCACTTAAGTGTTGTACAGCTTCTTCCCTTGTGCTGAAGCTGAGGCTCTCTTTTATCTGGGTAAGCTTGGCATTTATACCCTCAAAAGCAATTTTGCATTCAGACTTTTTATTGCCTGCATCTTTTAACTTATGCTTTATATTCTCAAGCTTCTTCTCATTTTCAGGTATATTTTCTTCTAACTTATTTTTTTCCTTTACCTTTTCATTTATTAACTTAAGTTCTGCTGCAAAGCTAAGTGACTCCTTATTTAAATCCTCGTATTTTTCATGTATTAATTCTCTTATAATCTTAATATTTTCTTCCTTATATCCAAGGATTTTTTCCCCATCTTTAAGGATATTTTCCTTTAAAAGTTTAACTTCACTGCCTTTATTTCCTGCTGCAAGACTGGCATTCGCCGTATTTTCTTCCTTTAGCTTAAGACCTGCCTTTTCTTCATCAAGTTCCCTTCTTGAAGGTGCATTTTTAACAGGTTCAGCTTTATGAGGATGAGTAGTTGAACCGCATACCGGACAAGCCTTACCCTCTTCAAGTTCACTTGCCATAATTCCTGCCTGCTGGTTAAAAAACAACAGCTCCCTTTCTTCGTAATGTTTCCTTGCCTCTTCCAAAATTTCCGCAGCTTTCTTATATTTCTCCTGAAAATCTTTAAGCTGTACCAAATTTCTATCATATCTGTTAAGCAATTCAACAAAATTATCAATATCTTCTATTTTTTTTGTCGTTTTATTTATTTCCCCCTGTAAAGCAATTTTTTCTTCTCCTGCGTTTTTTATTGTATTTAAACGCTCCCTGTCCGTTGAAATAACTTCTTCTAAATTTTGTAGGTAATCATTTAATAATATCTCCTGATTCTCCCAGTGGGAAATTTTTTCCTTTCCCTCACTCCACTGTGTCTGCAAGTTTCCCATTGCCTCATACTCCGGCAATTTTTCCTCATCTTTTCTTATATCAAATTCCAGTTTTTTCCGCTTTGGTTCCTTAGCCTTTTCCTCCTGAAGAATTTCTTCTAATTTTCCAAAGGCATCCCTGTTTTTCTTAAGAAGAAGTAACGCCCTGTTTTTCTGCCCGATAGCCTCATTAATTCTTTTTATTTCTCCTATTTTTTCATCTATTCCCGCTGTTTCCTTTTCATTCTTTTCCATTAATTTCTGCTGTTTTGATAATAACTCACTGTCAGTTTCCACTAATTTGTTAATAACATCTGTTATTTCATCAATATTATTAGCTCCGGATTCTATTAAATTACCGGCACGGGTTCCTAATTCACTGTTATTATCATACATAAGACCTGATAAGGATTGATTTATTGCTGACTCTTCCCTGTCATATTCTTCCTTTACGGATTTTTCCTGTACCTTTAGCTTGTCCTGAATGGTCTTGTAAATCCCGGTATTAAAAATCTGCCTGAAAATTTTAATTCTGTCGTCTGTTTTTGCCAGCAAAAGTTTTAAAAAATCTCCCTGGGCAATCATTGCTACCTGAGAAAACTGCTCTCTGTTAAGGCCAATAAGCTCCTGAACAGCCCTGGTAACCTCCTTAGTTTTTGTTACCACATTTCTTGAGTCCGGGTACTCCAAAAAGGCATCAGCCACTTGCTTTGTCATTCCCTCTCCACGCTTTGATTTTCTCATATATTCAGGATTTCTTCTTACCTTATATATCCGGTTTCTGTACTCAAATTCCATTTCCACAAAAGTTTCCGTATCTTCTTTTGCGTACTTACTTCTAAACATTGTGGTTTCCCTGTTTTCTCCGCTTGCCTCCCCATAAAGTGCAAAAACAATGGCATCAAAAATGGTGGTTTTTCCGGCTCCTGTATCTCCTGTTATGAGATAAATTCCCTTCTTACCTAATTTTTCAAAATCTATTACCTGACAGCCTGCGTAAGGGCCAAAGGCTGAAATTGTTAATTTAATTGGTCTCATTACTCATTTACCTCCCACACATCTTTAATTAATTTATCCATAAAATCAGCCTGCTCACGGCTCATAGGCTGGTTGTTTTGAAGTTCATAAAATTCCTTAAATAAATCAAGGGGCTGTTTTTTCTCCACATTTTCCACACCTTTTATTTCATTATTACTTCTTGTTCTTGTGTTGTCATAATCTAATTTCATAATATTAGGATAAACCGTTCTAAGAAGCTCCATGGCATGTAAAACGTCCTGTTCATCCGTTAATGTCACATGGGCATAATCCATTCTGTCAATATCCTTATAAAAATCCTTAGACATAATTTCCTGATATTTACCTTTTATTTCAATCATGTCATGTTTTGGAATCAAAGGAACTTTCTCTATGGTAATATTCCCCTTTTCCTTCATATCCACAATAAGGGCTGTTTTTTGATGCTTTGCCTCAGAAAAAGAATATTTAAGAGGAGTTCCTGAATATCTTACAAATTCACTTTTTATATGCTGAGGACTATGTAAATGACCTAATGCCACATAATCAAATCTCTTAAAATTTTCTACACTTACTTCATCAATGCCTCCCACAGACACTTCTTCTGAATCACACCTGTCTGCTCCCCTTACAAACTGATGGGCAATCAAAAGATTTCTCTCACTTTCGTCCACCTTAGTTTGCTCCATAACATATGCCATTGCACTGTCATAACTGTCAATGTCAGCCTCCTCATAAACGTGTTTTACCATTGCCGGCTTAATAAAAGGCAGCATATATATGTTAATTTCACCATATTCATCTTTTATTTTATGGGTTTCCACATTTCCACTAAAAGGCTTTGACATATAAACTCCGCTTTGGCTTATAAGTTCAGCCCCAAAGCCTATTCTTTCCTGACTGTCATGATTTCCACTTATAACGAAAACCTTCAGATTTCTTTTTGCCAGACTATTTAGAAAACTGTTTAACACCGTCACTGCCTCCGCTGATGGCACCGGCTTGTCATACACATCCCCTGCAATAAGAACTGCCTCAATTTTTTTCTCATCTATTATATTTAGTATTTTGTCAAATATGAATTTCTGATCCTCAATCAATGAAAATTCATTTAATCTTTTTCCTATATGCAAATCTGCCAAATGAAGAAATCTCATAAGCCCTCCTTAATATTTTGTGGATTTCACTACTTTTACGGCTATACTAACATCGCCACTATGATGTGTCAATAATGGCGCAAAACGTAATGAGCATACTATGTTGACAGACCTAATTTTTAGTGCTATCATTCATCGCAGGAAAGTTTAAAGTGTTTCAAAAAACTTAATTTAATTTAGAGATTGGAGGATTTAAACATGAAAAAATTTATGATTGGTGATTTGATTTTAGCTATAATATGTACAATTTCTTATTTGATGCGCATTCCACATCATATGAGTACCCTGACTTCTTCTTCGAGTGTACATTCAACCATTACCCAGACCATTCCACTAAGTACTACTGAAATGATATTTGGTGCTTTTGCGGTTTTTGTTTTAGTCAACATTCCAAATATTTTCTTAATATTGAAGAAATCAATACTTAAAGTAACTAAAAGTAATTAATTTTTAAGTAAAGGCGATGTCTGTTGTGTTTTTACAGCTTTCATCGTCTTTTTTATATGTGTATTTTTATAATTGATTTTTCCCCTCTTAATGATAAGATTAAATTATAAGTTTGTGACGTAAAGGAAAGGATTTTTTATGAATATACGCTTTTATAATGGAACTATTTTAACTTTAGAAGATACCACTGCTGACGAAAATGGCTGTCTTCCTCTTTTGTCCGGGGAAGTGTGGGTCTTTGATGACACCATTGGTTTTGTGGGAAACCCTGCAACGGACAAAACAGTTTCTAAACTCCATCCCCAGATAAAATGGGACAAGGAAATTAATCTCAATGGAAATCTTATTATGCCGGGGTTTAAGGATGCCCATACCCATTCTGCCATGACATTTTTGCGCTCTTATGCAGATGATTTGCCTTTAGACAAATGGCTTAACGAGAAGGTATTTCCTATGGAAGCCAAGCTTACTGATGACAAAATATATGAGTATAGCAAAATTGCCATTAAAGAATATCTCACATCAGGAATCACTGCCAATTTTGATATGTACATCAGCCCTGACCCTGTTATTCAGGCATCTGTTGACATGGGATTTAGAACTGTTATGACCGGAGGATTAAACGACTTTACCCAGTCTGTCCCGGAAATTGAGGAATGTTACAAAAAATACAACGGCTACAACGACCTTATATCTTATGAATTGGGATTCCACGCAGAGTATACCTGTAGCGAAGGGCTTTTAAAGGATTTGTCGGCTCTTGCCAATAAGCTTCAGGCTCCTGTTTTCTGCCACAATTCCGAGACTCAGAAAGAAGTAGCGGAATGTGTTAAAAGATATGGCATGACACCTACTGTTTATTTAGACAACATTGGTATGTTTAACTACGGTGGAGGTGGCTATCACTGCGTTCATATGACCGACTCCGACATAAATGTTTTTGAAAAAAGAGGTATGTCCATTGTTTTGAATCCTGCTTCTAATTTAAAGCTTGCCAGCGGAATTGCTCCTGTCAGTCTTTTTATGAAAAAAGGAATAAACCTTGCCCTTGGCACTGACGGGCCTGCCAGCAACAATGCATTAGATATGTTCAGGGAAATGTTTTTAACTACTGCTCTTGCCAAGTACCGGGAAAATGACGCTTCGGCAGTAGATGCCAATGAGGTACTTAAAATGGCTACTTTAGGTGGTGCCAAAGCTATGGGTCTTCGTAACTGTGACACATTAAGTCGTGGAAAAAAAGCTGACTTAATCGTAATCGATTTAAGCCAGCCTAATATGCAACCAATAAACAACATTACCAAGAATCTTGTATATAGCGGTTCAAAAATAAATGTTATTTTAACAATGATTAACGGAAATATTTTGTACCAAGTGTAGCTGCCATTACAGCTTTTATAGTATGCATCCTGTTTTCTGCCTCGTCAAAAACAACAGAATTTTCAGATTCAAATACTTCATCTGTAACTTCCATTTCAGTAAGTCCAAATTTTTTGTTGATTTCCTTACCGATTTTGGTATCCAGATCGTGGAAAGCAGGAAGACAATGCATAAATACAACATCATCACCGGCATTCTTAATTAAATCCATTGTAACACGGTATGGAAGAAGGTCATTTATTCTCTCTTCCCAAACTTCATCAGGCTCACCCATTGAAACCCACACATCAGTGTAAATGGCATTAGCTTCCTTAGTTGCCACCATAGGATCTTCCTCAAATTCAATAACTGCTCCTGTTTCTTTTGCTATAGCCTGGCACTGTTCTACCAGTTCTTTATTTGGCCAATATTTCTTCGGTGCACATGCCACAAAATGCATTCCCATTTTGGCACATCCTACCATAAGTGAATTTCCCATATTGTAACGGGCATCTCCCATATATACAAACTTAAGTCCCTGCAATTTTCCAAACTTTTCACGCAGTGTTAAAAAGTCAGCTAAAATCTGTGTAGGATGAAATTCATTGGTAAGACCGTTCCATACAGGAACTCCTGCATATTTTGCCAATTCTTCTACTATATCCTGACCGAATCCACGATATTCAATACCGTCAAACATTCTGCCTAAAACTCTTGCTGTATCAGCAATACTTTCTTTCTTGCCTATTTGTGAACCTGTTGGGTCTAAGTATGTAACCCCCATTCCCAAATCATGGGCTGCCACTTCAAAAGAACATCTTGTACGTGTACTTGTTTTTTCAAAAATAACTGCAATATTTTTTCCCTTAAACACGTCAACTAATTCTCCGGCTTTCTTTTTCTTCTTAAGGTCAGCTGCCAAATCAATAAGCTCTTCTATCTCTTCAGGTGTAAAATCCAGTAACTTTAAAAAATGTCTTCCTGTAAAATCTGTCTTCATTATTAACCTTCTTTCCACAAACTAATCATTTGTTTTTGTATTTTTATTTTTATAATCTTTAATATACTCTACTATATTAATACTCTTTCCTGATTTATTCAATGTTGGCGGAGTATTTAATCTGTGTTTAACATTCTTCTGAAGGCTTTCCATAATGGCATCACGCTTCTCTTCTAACTCCTTCAACTGCTTTGCTATTCTCTCAGCTGATTCTTCCCTGACACCGGCAATCCTCTCACGGCTGTCAGCGGTTTTTTCGTCAAGAATTTCCATGCCTTCTTCTGCCTTTTCAGCAACAGTTATGGCTGAATTTCCCACAACATCTTTTAACTGATCTCCAACTGTATGCAGACTTTCTGCCAATTTGTCCAATTGTCCCAGACTTTTATTAATTCCAATGAGGTTTTTAAGGGTTACAATCATGTCCACCACAAACACCACGCCACATACCACTACAATAATAACCTGTATTTGAAATGGTATCTTCTTAACTACAGCCATAATGGGGTGATGTACAAATTTTACTGCAAATACAACTGCCATGCCCCACATAAAACTAAAGGCAAGGCACACATATCCACCTATGTTAAATTTTTCGTCGGAATAATCCCACCATCTCATATGAAATATTTTGTCAAGAATCCATCCTCCAAACAATTCCACTGCCGAGCAAATCACCATTCCTCCCAAAAACAGCAACCAGATGTTTTTCTCCACAGGCAAAAGTGCCAGCAAAACTCCTATCATGCCACATCCGTATATGGGACAAACCGGTCCGTTTAAAAATCCTCTGTTGGTGACCTTTCCTGCGGTAACAGCCACAAAAGCCACTTCCACGCACCAGCCTAAAAAGCTGTAAATAAAAAACAATAATGCAATCTCACTAAAAGAAAACATGCTTTACCCTCCTTGATACTCATATATCGTATGATACCATAAAA
Source organism: Eubacterium sp. AF15-50 (assembly GCF_934835595.1). Classification (NCBI taxonomy): domain Bacteria; kingdom Bacillati; phylum Bacillota; class Clostridia; order Eubacteriales; family Eubacteriaceae; genus Eubacterium; species Eubacterium sp. AF15-50. Next base: position 4,142 of record NZ_CAKVZL010000045.1, on the reverse strand, counting down.
AGGGGGATATTGCACTAACTTCTACCTACAGTTTATCGACCTTTAAATTATAATCCACCAATAGCCAATTTGCCCGAAACAGTCGCATTATCTGCCAAAATGAAGCACCTCTTAAATTGTATTCATAAAGTAATTCAATTTTTGCCTTAATGCTCCTTGCGTCCTCAAACCACACTTCGTGGTCTACGCCATCCTTCGTATACCTGAAATATGGTGTCTGCCCAACTTCGTCAAATAAAATTTCAGCATTATTTTCCACTGCAATTTGCACTGCCTGAGCATTTCCAATAGTTTCAGCTTTCGTAACGTCCTTTTCATAGGGAAGAGCCCAGTCATAACCGTAATTAGGTATTCCCATATTGATTTTTTCAGAGGAAATTGCCGTCACCGCATAATCTAAAACCCGCCTGATTTTATCAACCGGTGCCACCGCCATAGGCTCGCCATATGTATATCCCCACTCATATGTCATAACCAACACGCTATTTGCCACTCTTCCCAAAGTCTCATAATCCTTTCCCTCATATAAAAGTCCCGGCTGGTCAGCACTGGTTTTTGGTGCCAAATCCACCGAAACCGTAAATCCCTGTTCATTCATTTTCTCCGTTGCCCTCTCAACAAACCTTACAAAAGCCTCCCTATCCTCTGCCTTTATGTATTCAAAATCAATATCCAGTCCCAGAAAACCCTTTTCGTTCATTATTTCCAACATGTTGTCTAGCAACACTTCCACTATATCTTCATTTTGAATAACATCAGAAATCAGATTATTGTTAAACATGCCTGTTTCATCAAAGGGTGTCAAAGTCAGTATAGGTGCTGCATTGTAGTTATATGAGGCTTCAATCATGAATCCATCATCTATTGGGGGATATATAACCTCCCCTTCTCTTGTAAATCCATAGGAAAAAACCGCCATCCCTGACAATGACGGGAGACTTTGCTCTAAAACATAATTGCTTATAAATGGATATGCGAACCCTCTTATAACCGCCTCTCTTCTGTTTTCACGTATTCCTCCTGTATCAATTAATAATGCCTGACCCACTGCCAAAGGGTACGGATACACCAATTGATTGTCATAAATAATCGATTCCACACTTACCCCATATGCACCGGCAATGCTATCTACATTATCTCCTGATTTTACAACATATATTTCCATAGTAATTACAGCCTTTTTTAATAAATATATGTTGGAAAAATTTGAATAATGCAGATAATGGTGGGAACATTTCACGGTTATGGCAATATGCGGGTGGTTGCTTTTCTTTTTTCTTACTTTCCAATGGTACCACACGCCAATTTTCTCCCCACTCAAGTCTATTTTCCTCGCAATCCCATTTTCCACCCAATCCTATTCTCCGCCCACCTCCTCCCACGCAAAAAAACTGCCACTTTACAAATCCTAAATTTGTAAAGCAACAGCTTTTTCTTCATTTAATTATATTTAATTCCTCAAACCACCAGTCTATATCCACATCTTTTGCCTTACTTAAAAATCATATGATATAACTGTGTAAGATACCCCTGTACCGGGAATGTCATTGCAAATACCAGTGACACAATTGTCATAAGTTTTATAAGAATGTTAATTGAAGGACCTGATGTATCCTTAAAAGGATCACCTACAGTGTCACCAACAACTGCTGCCTTGTGAGCCTCGCTACCCTTTCCTCCGGCAAAACCACCTTCAATAAATTTCTTTGCATTATCCCATGCACCACCTGAGTTAGCCATAAATATAGCCATCATAACACCACAAACTAATGCCCCGCAAAGCATTCCACCAAGCGCTGCTGCTCCAAGAAGATATCCTACAACTAACGGTGTAACAACTGCCATAACTCCCGGAAGAATCATTTCATGAAGTGCTGCCTGAGTAGAAATACCTACGCACTTTTTATAATCAGGCTTTGAAGTTCCTGCAAGGATTCCCTTGTCAGCCTTAAACTGTCTTCTAACTTCCTCAATCATTTTGTTTGCGGCTTTGCCTACAGAACTCATGGTAAGAGCAGAGAACATAAATGGAAGCATTCCACCTATTAATAAGCCGGCAACAACTGATGCTGAAAGAATATTGATACTGCCAAGTCCTGCAACTTCAGCATATGAAACAAACAATGACAAAGCTGTAAGTGCTGCTGAACCAATGGCAAAACCTTTTCCAATAGCCGCTGTTGTATTTCCTACTGAGTCAAGTTTATCAGTAATATCTCTTACGCTTTCGTCAAGTCCTGACATTTCGGCAATACCACCTGCATTATCGGCAATAGGACCATAGGCATCAACTGCAATTGTCATACCTGTAGTTGATAACATACCAACTGCTGCTAAAGCAATACCATACATTCCAAAGAATGCATAAGCTGATAAAACACCTAAAACAATAAATAAAATAGGAATAGCTGTTGACTTCATTCCCACTGACAAACCACTAATAATATTTGTAGCAGAACCTGTTTTTGAGCTTTCTGCAATTTCCTTAACGCTCTTGTATTTATCTGATGTGTACATTTCTGTAACTTTACCAATAGCTGTACCAACTATCAAACCTGCTAAAATGGCAAAGAAAGCTTTGAAATCTCCAAAGAAATAATAGCTGAAAATAGCTGATGCAATTATCTCTATCACTGTTGCACCATATTCACCTAAGTTCAATGCCTTCTGTGGGTCTGAACCTTCTTTTCCTCTAACGAAAAATGTAGCAATTACAGATGCAAGAACACCAACTGCTGCAATTACCAATGGGAAAATAATGTGAGCTGTCCCAAAATTGTTCTTTCCTGCCACAACTGATGCAACTGCCAATGTAACTACTGAAACAATTGCTCCAACGTAACTTTCAAAAAGGTCAGCTCCCATACCTGCAACGTCACCTACGTTATCACCAACATTGTCTGCAATAACTGCCGGGTTTCTTGGGTCATCCTCAGGAATACCTGCCTCAACCTTACCTACAAGGTCAGCTCCTACGTCAGCAGCCTTTGTATAAATACCACCACCAACTCTGGCAAAAAGTGCAATTGATGAAGCACCAAGGCTGAATCCTGTTAATATACTAACTGCTTCATTTGTAAAACCTGTAGTGTTCATAACAATAATTAAAATAACACTAAGCCCTAAAATACCAAATCCTACAACGCAAAGTCCCATAACGGCACCACCTGCAAAAGCTATTGATAATGCCTTGTTCATTCCACTTTCCTTTGCTGCATTTGCTGTACGTACATTAGCCTTTGTAGCTACATTCATTCCAACATATCCGGCAAGTGTGGAAAGAACTGCACCAATGATGAAACATACTGCTGTAAGCCAGTCGATTCCAACTCCCAAAACAACGAATAAAATTGCCACGAATATAATCAATATTTTATACTCTGCAAAAAGAAAAGCTCTTGCACCTTCAGCAATGGCATCTGAAATTTCTTTCATTTTGTCATTTCCTGCATTGCTGTGTCCTATCTGTGTTGCCTTTATAAATGCAAATATTACTGCAATTATTCCTGCGACAGGTGCCAAATAAATAAGATTATTCACTAAAATTTCCTCCTTTTCAAAATCGTTCTCTCAAACAATAATAAAAATATATTAAAGCTTATTTTTTGTTCGTTAAAAAAATAACAAACTTTACACTGTTTTTTTACCTTACCATTTATGTTCACATAAATCAATACACAATTTTATAAAAAAAGTAAATTTTTTCACCATAACAGGTGAAACACACCTTTTTCCTTATACTTTTAATACTCATATTATATTATGTTATTAATTGCAATAATTTATAAATTATTCTTTTTTCATGTATCCGTTTATATGACCGGTGCAAATATGGAAAGAAAGTTATTGTATATTTTTTAAAGTATATGCTATAATTAATAAGTATTTTGTAAGGAATAATCTTTATAAAATAAACAAAGACTGAAATTTATTACGAAAGGAGTACTACTATGAGACATGATTTAGACCACATCGATGAGCAGATTATTAAGCTTCTGCATGCCAATGCCCGCATCCCCCTTAAAACTATTGCGAGCCAGGTGTTTTTATCATCCCCTGCGGTATCTGCCAGAATTGAACGATTAGAGCAGGCAGGAATTATAACAGGATATAGTGCCAAAATTAATCCCGCAGAGTTAGGC
>NZ_CAKVZL010000044.1:0-16904 GCF_934835595.1 Eubacterium sp. AF15-50 | reverse complement strand
TGGGTATACTGACTGGCATCCTTAGAATCTAATAAATAATTGAAAAGCGCACGGGGGCTGTCTAAAATACCAAGCCCTAAAAATGCTTCATAAAAAATATAATTATCTTTAATAGGAAGAGAAAGATAATTATGATATTGAAATTTAATTTTGTCATCCTTGCTCATACGAAATTTTTGAGCAAATTTTTTAAAACCTCTGTTTAACTTAACCTTTGTGCCATCTTTGACGGTGGCTGTATATTCACTCATACCACACCTCGTAAATTATAGTAAAATCATAGTTAAATTTGTTACACTTAACATCAGTTAAATTATAGTATAAGGTTTATGGTTTTTCAAACAAAACCATAAGAAAAAAACGTAAAATTTATAATAAAACAAATTGCACAAAAAAAGTAGTAAAAACATTTTTTTGCCGAAAAAATAATTTAGATATTATTACCATAAAAACAGGTGGAACATTAAGAATATATAGTTAAAAAATTGTGCAATATGCCCTAAATTAAGGAAAAACTTTTTTACACTTGTGCACTAATTTACCAAAAATTATAATTAATAGTAGGAGAAAAGATTTCGGAGGTAAAATGATGAATAAATTCCTTAAAAAGGCATGCAGTCTGGCGTTGTGCGTTGCCATGATTGTAACAGTTTGTCCTAAGGGACAGATTTTCTATACTAATGTATCAGCAGCAGATACCATGGATGGAGAGCCATATAATATTTCATATGGAAGACCGGTATATGCCAGCTCACAGAACGGAAATGATTCCGCAGAAAATGCCGTGGATGGCAAGGATAGCACCAGATGGCAGGCTGCCGGTGATGATACAAATGAGTGGTTATATGTTGACTTGGGAAAAAAGGCAGATATCGACCATTTGTTTATACATTGGGAAGCCGCATATGCAAAGTCATATGAAATCCAGTTTTCAGATGATGAAGAAAACTGGACTACAGTATATACAAAGGGAAAAACAACTAAACCAGGAGAAACTACAGGGCTGAAAATTACATATTCAGTTCAAAAGGTTGAAAAGGGATATGCCACAGTTCAGGCAAACTGGGATTCTGTGGACGGAGCAATATATAAGGTTTGCGTTGACAGTGAAGAAAATATTGCCAAGGCGCCGGACGGATATAGTTTTACCGGTCATAATGTAAATCAGGGACAGATTGTTCTTTCCGCAGGAAAACATAAGCTTATGGTTTATGCTTTGGATAAAGAAACAAAGCAGGTTTTAGGAGAAGGAACAATAGAAGGGGAATTTACGGAGGAAGCTACAACAGTTGAGGAGACAACTAAAGAAGGCACAAACAAGTATGAAGACACAATTACCTTTGATGAGCTTTCAGCAGAACAGAAGCAGGCAAGATATGTAAGAATGGTAGTAAATGAAAGAGCCATGGAAGCCTATGGATGTTCAATGTATGAATTTCAGGTTTATGGAACTAACGGCGCAAGAAAACGTCCTTCAAATTATGGCAAAAACCTTGCTCTTAATAAGACAGTTACATGTTCAGGAATAAGAGATGAGTGGTGGATGAAGGATGAAGACGGAAATATAATGGAAAGTGCATATAATAATGTTAAGGCTGAAAATGCAGTAGACGGAAATACAGAAACATCATTTACATCTTATCAGGGTACAGATCAGTGGCTTACCGTTGATTTGGGACAGGCATATGCAATAGGAAGAGTTATTGTAAATTGGAATGCAGATGCAGGAAAAATATATGACGTTCTGGTATCTTCAGACGGAAAAGACTGGAAAACAGTTCACCGTGTTCAAAAGGGATACGCATATATGGTGGATAACTGTACTATGTATCAGCAAAATGTAAGATATGTAAAGGTATTAGGATATACAAAGGTAGAAAGCGGAAGTGGCTTTGGTATTTCAGAGTTGTCAGTGTATGAATATGTAGAAGGTGACAGCAAGACAAATGAAACAATTACAGAACTTCCAAAACAGGAAATTTTAAAAAGTGCATCAGGCAAGGGAACTTATGTAACGGGAGAAATGTACAATGAAAAGAACAAGCTCCCTACATTTGTTAATGAAGACAATATTAAAACACCTATAGATTCTAACAGCTGGTGGTCATCTGCCCTTGTTCAGAAGTACAGCAGTTTATTATGTTCAACACCTTTAAAAGCAAGTTTTTCAACTAAAGGTCTGGGAATTTTGCTGGCAACATCAGGATGGGTAGGAACAAGAACTGAAAATGATTTGGGAACAGATCAAAGTACAGAGACAGAAAGAGATTTCTATATTTCACCGGAGAATTTTGATACAGAAACAGGATATGACAGAGTAGAAAATTATGGAGATTATTCAGTTGAACTGGGACTTACAGATGAAGATGCAGTTCAGATGAAATCAACAATAGTAAAGGGTTCACCATATATTTTCAATGAATTTTGCAATAACACAGTTGCATTTATAAGTGGAAGCAGCATTCAGGAATTTTATGATGGAAATGGAAACACAATTCTTGGAAATAAAGGTGATACAATAACAACAGACCACATTGCTTTTAAGTCTTTTGATAAGGAAAATACAAAAGCAGGCAATGAAGGCTCATATTTTGAGGTAAACGTTCCGGCAGGCACAACATTTAAAGTAATGATTGGAAAATCAAATTATAAGGTTAAGGTTACTTTCCCATCAAAGGCTGAAAATTATATGTCTGTTGCCGCAATGACGGATTTAAAAAATATTGATGGATATTATAAGCATGGATATGCTTTTGTTACAGATACTACTGTAGATTATGAGTATAACCATGATAATTCAAAAATTACAACTATATATACTGCTTCAACTGATTTAAAGAGAGCAGGATTTTCCAATGAAACTATGCATTGCTTATTCCCGCATCAGTGGAAACACAGCACTGCAGCAGATTCACCGGTGGCTACATATACATCAATCAGAGGCAATATGAAGTCAATCTGGGCTAATACATATAGTACAACCCAGCAGTTTTCAGGCTTGCTTCCAACTTTTGCAAAGCCTGACAGTGACATGATGGATACAGAGGAAATGATTGACTACTTAAATCAGGTAGTTGCGTCTAAGGTAAATACCGCTCCTGTATCAGATGCATATTGGGAAGGAAAAAATGTACATCCGTTGGCAATTAGTGCAATAATGGCAGACCAGTTAGGTGAAACGGAAATTAAGGAAAAGTTACTGGCTAAATTAAAGAGCATTATGGTTGACTGGTTTAACTATGACGGGCCGGATGACAGATGCTACCTTATATATAATAAGGATTGGGGAACAATTTACTATCCTGACAGTGCTTACGGCGCAAACGCCGCAATATGTGATCACCATTTCACATACGGATATTTTATGTTTGGTGCCGCAGTTTTGGCTACCTACGATAAAGAGTTCTTAAATGATTACAGAGACATGATTGAACTTTTGGTAAGAGATTATGCTGATCCAAAAGACCCGGAAGATGACGGAAACATGTTCTGCAAGTTCAGGGCTTTTGATCAGTATTCAGGACATTCATGGGCAGGAGGATATGGAGACAGCGATTCAGGTAACAACCAGGAATCAGCTTCAGAAGCATTGTTTAGCTGGGTTGGAATGTACCTTTGGGGCGAGGCAACTCAGAATAAAACATACATAGATGCAGGTGCTTATGGATTTACTACTGAAATGGATGCAATTGAGCAATACTGGTTTGATTATGACGAAGATAACTGGTTGCCGGATTATCCTTTCCAGGCAGCAGGTCAGATATATGGTGCATCAATGGGATATGGTACATATTTTGGAGGACAGCCGGTATATGTATACGGTATCCAGTGGCTTCCTGTTTCAGAGTACCTTACAAACTATGGCATGAATCAGACAAAATGTGCAAATATCTATAAAGGTTTGGAAGATGATACTGCATACGCAATCAGTATAGAAAAGAGACTGGGAAATATAACAGATGATGATGAGTATGCAACACCGGACAATGGATGGCAGCATATTACATGGCCGTATCTTTCACAGACAGATGCAAAGCGTGCCTATGACAAATTTGAGGCAAATGTTTCAAAGGTTCAGGTAGAAGACAGGGCAAATACATTATGGTTTATTTCAGCAATGGATTCTATCGGTCACAGAACAAATGACTACATGGTAGTTGGAAATATTCAGGGTTCCGTATATGTTAAAGACAGGGTGTACACAGCAGAGGTTTGGAATCCTACATCAGTTACCCAGACAGTTGCCGTAAAGAAGGCTGACGGAACAAAGGTGGGAACAGCCACTGTAGGTTCAAAGGCTACTGTAGCATTTGAAATTAACACAAAAGAGGAATTTGCTATTTCTCAGGTAAGTACACCGGTAATTAAGGCAACAGCAATTGCTGATGGAAAAGTGACTGACAATATAACAGGAACAAAGAACTTTGACGATACACAGTTTGTTGAACTTTCATCAGATGAAGGAACAGAGATTTATTACACAACAGATGGAACAGTTCCAACTACAGCTTCTAACCGGTACAATGGAAAAATTTTGGTATCAAGTGACACTGTACTGAAAGCCATTGCAGTTAAAAGCGGTTCAATAGATTCTGCTTATGCATCAGCAGCAATAAAAATCAACGGAGATACAGTACAAAGTAGCAATAATCTTGCATTGAGAAAGACGGCTACTGCATCATCAGAGGATGGTGCGGCAAAGGCAGAACTGGCAGTTGACGGAGATGGAAGCACAAGATGGCAGGCACAGTCAGCAGATGATGAATATTTACAGGTAGACTTGGGAAGTGTTCAGGCTGTTAATACAGTAAAAATTACATGGGAAACAGCTTATGCGGAAAAATATCAGATTCAGGTTTCTGTAGATGGAGAAAACTGGACTACAGTTGCAACAGAAAGCGGACAGGTGGGAGAAATCACATCAAGCTTTGCAGCAGTTAAGGCACAGTATGTAAGAATGCAGGGTGTTAAGAGAGGAACCCGGTACGGATACTCAATTTACGAGATGGAAGTATATGGAGCCTTAAAGGCTAATGCACCTATAGTTTCACCGGTTAGCGGAAAATATACAGGTGAACAGACTATTACAATGTCAACGGCAGTAAAGGGTGCCGAAGTTAAATATACATTAGACGGCTCAACACCAACAGAGGATTCAGCTACATATATTGAACCAATAAAGGTTAATAAGTCAACTATAGTTAAGGCAGTTACTTATAGAAAAGGAATGATTTTATCTGATGTAACAGAATCGGATATTATAATTGCGGGAACAATTTCAATTAATCCTTCATCAGTTAAAATTGCAATTGGAAGAGTAATGCAGTTAGCAGCATTAAGTGACGAAACAGTTACATGGAAAAGTGAAGATACAGGAATTGTTACTGTAAATGAAGAGGGAAAGATTACAGGTAAAAATCCGGGAACTACAAAGGTAACGGCAACTACACCAAGTGGAAAGGTGGCAGAATGTCAGATTACAGTTACGGAACCGGTACACATTACCTCTATCAGCATTCCGGAAACTTATACAATGAAGAAGAAAACTTCGGAAACATTAGAGCTTAAGATTAATCCGGCAGATACTACTGACGACACAACAGCTGTATGGAGCTCAAGCAATGAAAAAATTGCAACTGTAAGTAACGCAGGAACAGTTACAGCTAAAAATGAAGGTGAAGTTGATATTACAGTTAAGGTGGGAGAACATAAGGCAGTATGTCACGTAACTGTAGGGCCGGCAGCAACAAATCAGGAAATGGTATCAAGTACCAAGTACAATGTGGCACTTAATAAGAGTTTTGAAATAAGCCCGGGAGTAGCTGAAGGTGACGAAAACTGCGTTACAGATGGAAAGCTCACAACAGGTGGAACTCATTGTGCCATATCAAGTGGATGGGGATATTCAGGAGAAAGTTATATAACTATTGACTTAGGAGCTAAATATGACGCATCTACCATTGATGAAGTTTTGGTACAGTACAAAGACAATAATGATAATGATACTGTAGTTGGCAGAACATATAATATTCAGTATTCTGAAGATGGAGAGAACTTCAAAACTATTTATACTTCAAAGACAATTACTGCAAATGATTTAGACAGTGACAATTGCGTTGCTGCTGATGTTTCAGGTAACACCGGGGCAGTAAGATATGTTAAGGTATGTTATCCTACAACACCGACATATGGTATTCAGATATGTGAAGTTGCAGTTTTAAGCACGGAAAAGAATGCAAAATTATATGAAGATAATACCATTGTAGTAAGTGATGATATTGAAGTTTTAGGATATCAGATAAGTGATAAGGCATTTAACAAGGAAGGTGGTTTCAGGGTTCTTGCAGCAGTTGAACCGGAAATAAACGGTAAGAAAGTTACAGGCTAGGGATTTATATACGGTCTCGCAACCATAAATGACCAAAGTACAGGTGTTACAGATGATGATATGATTATTGATTCTTCAAGCAACAAAGTTATTCATTATCAGTCAACAGCTGAGGGTACTCTTCCAACCAATCTGGGAGGTTCAGCTACATGCACAAATTATGTAAGAACAATGTCCTTTGGTAACACAAATGCCACAGCCCTTACAGCAGGATATAAAATAAGGGCATATGCAATTCTTGAAGATGGAACTTATGTATATAGTACAATAAGTGAGTTTTCAATTTATGAAATTGCTGATTACATTTATCAGAATAAAAAGATGAATTCTCTTGAGGGATATAATTTTATTTACGATAAGATTTTATCAGTGGTAAATAAGGATTACAAAAAACTGGAATTTGAATGGAGTGAAATAGTAACTCTGGCACAGTAAAATAGAATATTGCCTACACAGGGCAACGGTATAAATAACAGGCTTTCTTGCTAATGACTGAGGTTGTTGGCAGGAGAGCCTGTTTTTCTGTGTCTGTTTTTTGTAAAAAATTACCACAGGATATAAAATGTATGGTAATATAGTGTAGAATAAAAAAGTTTTTATGTTGAAGAGGAATTGAAGAATGCAGGAAATTAGGGTTTTGGTTTGTGATGATGAAGAATTGATACATCAAAAAGTAGAAGAGTTAATTAAAACTTATGATAAAACAAATGAATATGTGTTTAAGGTTTTTCATTGCTATAATGGTGAGAAACTTATAAGTTTTAGTATTGAGTACGATGTGCTAATGCTGGATATCGACATGCCTGATAAAGATGGCATTGAAGCAGCACGGATACTATTGAAAAATGGCTATAATCCCCAAATAATAATGCTTAGCAGTAAACGAGAAAGGTTTAAAGATGCTTTTAAAATAGGAGCAAAAAGATTTGTTACAAAGCCTGTTGATGAAAAGGAATTTTATGAGGCACTAAGTGCTGTAATATATTCTTTGGCAGGAAGCGGGTTAATTGAAGTATGTCATAATGGCAAAAAGTGTACAATCCCCCAACGGAAAATAATGTATATAGACGCAAAAAAAGATTATTTAAAGATACACACTCTTAAATGTGATTTTGAAGTAAATGAATCATTAAAAAAGTTCATGGAAAAATTAGATAAAAGAATTTTCCTGCAGACACACAGAAGTAAAATTGTTAATTTATTATATGTTTTAGATATGGATAAAGAATGGCTATATTTAAATGGTGGGGAAAAGATACCTGTTTCACGAAGAAAATATAAAGAAGTACATCAAAAAATAATTGAATTTGATAAAAGTTGGGAAGGATAAAAATATGCAGTGGATTAATGTAGCAGCATGTCTGATAATAGTTGCGGAATATCTTTCTTTTTATTACGTGTTTTTGGGAAAAAGAGAGTTAAATAGAAACAAAAAGATTTATATATGTTTAGCAATTGGGGATATTATTGCAATGGTTATACAATGTATGTCTGAAAAATCCGGATTAATATTTTTATGCATAACGGCAATGGAGTCATTTATACATGTTATGCTAATCTATAAAATAAAATGGGGAGAGATGTTAAACACCTTTTTCTTCACGTTTCCATTGTTGTCAATTATTGAGAGTATATTTGGCTTTTTCATAGATTCATGCACAAAAATGAATGACGATCAAAGTGGTATTTTTTCTATTATACTTACTGTTATTTTAATATGGGGATTTTATGAAATTATTGGGAAAAAATTAGATAGAGAAGCCTTTATATTACCGAAAAAAATAAACGCATTGCTATCTATTGTAATGTTTACAATTGTTATAATGTTTGTATATTTTACATATATAATACAGGAAGCAGCAGACATACGGTACCCTCATGTCGCAATTGGATTAGCAATTGTAGGTGGAATTATTATTTTAACAATGGTGTTAATAATGATATATTCTATGAATGCCAAGCAAAAGTATTATAAGAGGTCTAAACATTTAAGTGAATATGGAGAATTGCAAAAAGAATATTTTGAAATGTTATTAAATAAGGAAGGGAAAACACGGCAGTTTAGGCATGATATTATGGCAGAATTAATGCAGATTAAATCTTATGTGGAGCGGAAGGAATATCAGGCACTAGATAAATACGTGGCAGAATCCTTACATGAATTAGATTTAATCAGCAATTATAATTATGATGTTGGAAATGAGGCAATAAATATATTGTTGAATCATTACTTAATTCCGGTCAAAGATAAGTGCATTATTAATGTTAAAGGTTATATTTCGGAAACAATTAATATTGAGGATAGAGATTTATGTATAATGGTATCAAATCTTTTGTCTAATGCGGTTGAGGCAATCAAGAAGATAAATAAAAATTGTGAGAAATTAATTAGTTTTAACATAAAAAGTGGAAAATATTACACATACATAATTGTTGAGAATACCTGTCTGCCTAAATGCAGTGGTCTTCAGACGGATAAACAAGATAGAAAAAATCATGGATTTGGAATAAAAAATATAAAAAAAACGGTTAAAAAATATAATGGAAATTTTCTATGCAAAGTAGAGGATAATCTGTTTTATTCAGAAATACAAATAAAAAATGACCGTTTGTCGAAAAAATAGACCGTTCGTCGAAAAGTTATGGAAAGGATAAAAGAAATAATATAGACTGTGGATGTGAAGAATAAAGAAAGAGAGGCTTTAAGATGAAGAGTTTAAACGGTAAGTTGAGGATAGAAAGTAGGATATTAATTGTTACTTTGGCAATTTTAATAACGATATCATCTCATTCTATAGTAAATATTGAAGCGGCAACAAGTTCAAAATCAAAGCCAAAACAATATGTGTATTTTAAGGACAAACACCATCTTGAGGGTGGAGTTGGAAAAAGTAAAAAGGATCAGAAACGTTATTGGATATCATCTGGTTTAAGTGGGTTTATGTATAACTGTGCTAAAGATGCAATGTTAAATTGGACAAACAACGCAAGCTATATTAATTTTTATATAACATCGAAAAGACCAGAAAGTGTTGTGGACATATATGGCTCATATGATGGAAAAGAATCGGGATATAACGCATATACAGTATTTAGAAAGAGTTGGTTTTCGAGTGTTGATCCTGATGAATCAAACTGGAAATATGGTCAGATATACTATAATTTAGATAATGGATTAGAGAAAAAAGATAGAAAAAAAATTATTGCGGTATATGCACATGAGATAGGGCATTGTTTTGGATTGGATGAAAATAATACAAATAAAAAGTCAATTATGTGCCAAGCAGCTTATGGGAGATCTGTAACAAGTGTACAATCGTGTGATTTTGAAGGCATAAAAAAATTGTATAAATAAGATGATTAGATGGGAGATAAGATAATATGAAACTTAAGCGAATGATAATGTTTGTGGTAGGAATTGTTATGTGTACATCATTTGTTTGTTATAATAATGAAAAGTTAATAAATAACAATGAAGGAAATATTGATGACAATGATTCTAAAGTCGAAGCAAACGATGAAAATATATTGGTAGAATTAGAATGTAAATGCGATATGGAAGAAATATACAATGATGTTCCCAAATTGTGTGATAGTGCTGATATTATAATTAAATGTAATGTTATTGGACAAGAAGCTTTTGTAAAAACTGGATCAAGTATTTACACGGACTATGAGGTGAAAATTGAGGAAATATACAAGGGAGATAACATGCCAGACGTGATTCATCTTGAATCTCTTGGGGGAACCATTACTTGCGCAGAATATTTAGAACAAGTGGATGCTAAAGATTCAATGATTGGGGAAAATGAGTTTAAACAAAAAGAGATAAATGAAAAAGTTATTGATATGAAAGTTAATGGTATTTCGTCTATGAAGACGGGGGAAACATATATTGTTTTTGCAACATATAATAAGAAATTAAAAAAATACAATCCAGTAGGATTATATCAGGGTATATTTGAAGAAGAATATGATGATAAATACATTCGTAATTTATCAGATAGTGATGTTGCTTCAGCTGGGGAGAAAGTTGTTTATGAATTAGAACAAGATGATATAGATAATTGCATTCAGGAATAAAATAAAACAAATGTTATGAAAGAGAGCGTATAAATGTTTAAAGTATTAAATAAAAAAATTATAGCAGTCATAATTATTATAATTTGTATTTTTTTAATAGGTGGAATATATTTACTCAATAACAAAAAATCAGATTATAAATTAAAAAGATCCACTGGAAGAGTTAGGGTTACATCGATAAAGGATAACGAAATTGGTAGGGGAATGAGTTATGATTTGCAGGCAGTATCTATATATGAAATTTTTAATGATTATGATACTGATATTGTAAGGGGAAAGGTAAAATCAATAGAACCAATAAGAATTAAGGTTGGTGAAAAGGAAGATTATAGGGCTATTGTCACTGTCACTGTTGACGATGTAATTAGAGGAGAAATAAAGAAGAATGAAATGATAAGTATTCTTGTTCCAATTAATTCGACAATTGCAACAATTTCCAGCAAACTTCAGGTTGGAGATGAAGGAATATTTATGCCTGTAAAGTACGATGATAAAGGAGAAAAATATTTTGTGCAAAGCGGATCAGATAAGCTGGTTTTAAAGGATATATCTGATTATGGATTGTTAAATGGTGTGTACTGGTTATTTATTGAAAAAAATAGGAAAGTAGTATTTGAAGAGGGCATATATAATAATTTGACAGATGTTAAAGATTTGTATAAAGTAAGTAATTATATAAAAGAACAGTTGGATGACAGGTAAAGATTTTGTTTTAAGAAATAGTGGAGATACAGGGATATGAAAAGGATAATACATAGATTGGTTACAATAATGTTATTGTTTACTATATTGGCTATATTTATGGTTTCATGTTCAAAAGAAGATAAGAGCCTTGAAGATGCACTTTTGAAAAAAAAGGAAAGTGACATAGTAAGGCTTGACAGTTTGACAGATTTCCAATGGAATAGTGTGTATTTTGTAAAACCGTATACGGAGAAGTCGGAAATAGAAAAGTATATTGGCATAAGTTCTGATGAAATATATGATAATATTTCAGATGAGGGAACGTTGTATATGATATTCACACTAGATGACAAAGTTGTATATCAGATATATGGAAATCCAAATAATTTAGGATTCGATTTTGATGTTGGAGAATATGATAAAATCAAAAATATTTCAAAAGAAAAAAGTGTCTTTAATGTCAAAAGAGATGGAAAATTAATTATATATAAATTATAAACATGATTTGTGACAGGTAGGTTCAATCTGTTATTATTTACAAAATGATAAAAAATCCCATTAAAAATTTCAAAAATATTAATGCAAGAAGGGAGATACATATGAAATTAGGTATTTTTTTATTGATTGTTGCAGCCATTATAGTAGGAATTGTTTGTTTAATTTTAAAACTTATAAAAAAATAATATAATTGTTGATATAATTATGTATAAAATAAAGCTTTAATGATTATGTTAGTCATAATCTGAAATAATGTATCCTGGAAGTAAATATTTAATATACTACCGGGACTTTTTTTGGTATACTAATAAGATAAGGGTCATTTTTCAATTATAATTTGACAATAAAACAAAATAATATATAATATATGCGAGTATTGCAGGTTATTATGGAGGTAACATGAAGGAATATATAGATAATTTTTGGCATTACAGATATTTGCTGAAAGAATTAGTAACAAAGGGTATTAAGTTAAAGTATAGAAGATCATATTTAGGATTGGTGTGGACATTGTTAGAGCCGTTGCTTACAACAATGGTGCTTACAGTTGTGTTCGGAAAGATATTAGGAAAAGGTGATGCAACATATCCTGTTTATATTTTGTGTGGACGTCTGGTATTTAGCTGTTTCTCCAGCACAAGTAAAATTGCCATGCGTTCCATAAGAGCTAATCAGGCGATGATTAAGAAGATATATGTACCTAAGTACCTGTATCCGTTGTCAGCTATTATATATAACTACATTTTGTTCTTACTGTCACTTATAGTGCTTGCAGCATTGTGTATAGTATTAAGAGTAAGAATGACATGGCACATAATCGAGATATTTATACCGCTAACCATATTACTTATTTTATGCGTTGCGGCGGGACTGATATTGTCTACAGTGTGTGTATTCTTTAGAGACTTAGAATACCTTTGGGAAGTAGTTATAATGCTTGTTATGTACTGTTCAGCTATTTTCTATTATGTAAATACACTTAATTCAGGTATTACTTTGGCATTACAGTTCAACCCGATATATTGTATTATTAGTAATTTCCGATGTATTTTAATGGAGCAGGGGTCTATATTTACAAGTGTAAGCTATGGATTCTCAAATCTGTTTATGATGATATATTCATTAATATTCAGTATTGTGGCACTGATAATTGGTATGTATGTATTTAAGAAGCATCAGGATGAATTCATCTTGCACATTTAGGAGGCGTTATGGAAAAGTATGTACTTGAAGTTAATAATGTCAGCATTCGTTTTAATTTAAGTAAAGAAAAAGTAGACAATTTAAAAGAATTAATATTTAAAAAAATAAAGGGCGAAAAGATTCGTTTTAACGAGTTTTGGGCTGTAAAAAATTTAAGTTTTAAACTTGAAAAAGGTGACAGATTAGGTATTCTGGGACTTAACGGTGCAGGAAAAAGTACCATATTAAAGATTATTGCCGGGGTGTACAAGCCGACTACCGGTGAAGTGGTAAGACGGGGACATATTGCCCCACTTCTTGAGTTAGGTGCAGGTTTTGATCCAAACTATACAGGAAGGGAAAACATTTTCTTATACGGTTCGGTACTTGGATTTTCACGTAAATTCCTAGAGGCTAAATATGATGAAATTCTGGAATTTTCAGAGCTTGGGGAGTTTATAGATGTACCTATTAAAAACTATTCATCAGGAATGAAGTCAAGACTTGGTTTTGCCATTGCAACAGTAGTTGAGCCGGACATTCTGATTCTCGACGAAGTTTTGTCGGTTGGTGATGCCAGATTTAGAAGAAAGTGCGAAAAGAAGATGCAGTCTATGTTTGACCATGGTGTTACGGTTCTTTTCGTTTCACATAACTTAGCACAGGTACAGAGAATATGTAATAAGGCTATTTTATTAGACCATGGAAACCTTATTGCAAAAGGAGAAATGAATGAAATGGCTGAGTTGTACAGAAAGAAGATAGAAGGATAGAATTATGAGATATACAACAAAGGGAACATGCTCAAGATTTATAGATTTTGATGTAGAGGATAATAAAGTAACTAATGTAAGGTTTACTATGGGATGCAACGGAAATACTCAGGGGGTTGCAGCATTAGTGGAAGGCATGGACATTAACGAAGTAATAAAAAGATTAAAAGGTATTGACTGCAATGGCAGGGGAACTTCATGCCCTGATCAGCTGGCAATTGCCTTGGAACAGTATTTGGAGCAGAAATAATGTTAGGAATTATTGGAGCTATGGATATTGAGGTGGATAGCCTCAAAAACGAAATGGAAAATCCCGCCATTAATATAATTGCAGGAATGGACTTTTATGAAGGTGTAATTGGCGGAAAAGATGTTGTAGTGGTAAAATGTGGAATCGGCAAGGTAAATGCAGCTATGTGTACCCAGATATTGGCAGACAGATACAATGTGGATGCCGTTATTAACACAGGTGTTGCAGGTTCCCTTAATAACGATATAGATATATGCGACATTGTTATATCAACTGTGGCACAGGAACATGATATGGACGTAACGGCGTTAGGCTATGAAAAGGGAATTATTCCGGATATGGATGTTTCTATATTTGAAGCAGACAGAAAGCTGGTGGAACTTACAAAAAAGAGTGCAAAGGAAGCAGGTCTTGATGTAAAGGTTTTTGAAGGTAAGGTTGTATCCGGCGACCAGTTTATAAGCACCCACGAAAAGAAGAAAAGCCTTAAGAACAGCTTTGGCGGTGACTGTGCTGAAATGGAGGGAGCTGCAATTGCTCATGTGGCAAGCCTGAATAACATTCCATTTCTTGTTATCAGAGCAATTTCTGACAAGGCAGATGGTGGCGCTCATATGGATTATCCCACATTTGAAAAGAAGGCAGCAGCTAATTCCATTTTGCTTTTAAATGAGATAATCAAAAACGTGTAGTATTGTGTACAGCGGCTTAGGACGGCTACGAATTTTTTAGAATAATTTGACGAACGATTACAAGTGCTTATGCCTCTGAAATGTGATATAGTAATTTTGGACGGGATGTCTTAAAACTATTTTATATTTGGGGGAATGAGCAATGTTAGAAGTTTACATAACTAAATTAGAAAAAGGGTTGGAGAGTGTGGCACCAACGGTAATGGATAAAGAGAACTTTCTGTTGATAATAGGAAGTCTTTTTTTATTAGGTGCTGTGACAAAATGGATAGTATGGCATCATTATGGGAAACTTATTAGAAGGGCAGAGAACATGCAGCATACTAAAAATGCAACTATTCGTCAGATTAAAAATAAGTATGGAGGTATCCGGCAGGTAAACGGAGAATTGCCTAATACTCTTTTGTTTGTAAAACACTATGTTAACAAAAGTAAACTATTCTATATACCAATTAGAAAAATCGATAATATTATCAGGTATTGTGTGGTTTTAATTATGGGATTTACAGCTATAGCCGGATGGTATTTATACAATAATTCGGCACAGAAAAATGTAGCATTTTCCTATGTACTGGCTGGAATTTTTGTGGCACTTAGTCTTGAAATGACAGACCGCATGGTTAATGTAGAGGATAGAAAGTCAGAGCTTGCATATTCTGTGGCGGATAATCTTGAAAACAGTGCCAGATATAAGGGCGTTGTCACTGAAAATACTGAGAATATATTGGATAATAATGATATAGATGTGGAATATAATAAAAATATGCCTGATAATCAAGAATTTTCACCATCTAAAATAGGTGAAAATGATAGTGAAGAGCAAATATTAAACCAAGTTATTGGAGAATTTTTACAATAATGTGCAGGATTTTTATAATTATTGGATTTAGTCTTGCTAAAAATGTTTTCTAAGCCTATAATTAAGGATGATTTTGGAGAAACAACGGAGGAAGAAATATGTCTAAAGTAACGCTTGATTGTTCAAAAGTTAAATCATTTATTGGGGATGACGAGTTGACAAGCATGAAGGATATTGCAGAAAATGCAAAGAAAGTATTAGTTGAAAAGACTGGAGCAGGTAATGACTTTCTTGGATGGATTGACTTGCCAATAGATTATGACAAGGAAGAATTCGAGAGAATTAAAAAGGCGGCACAGAAGATTCAGAGTGATTCAGAAGTTCTTATTGTAATAGGAATTGGTGGCTCATATTTAGGCGCAAGAGCTGCTATTGAGTTTCTCAGACATGGTTTCTATAACAATGTCTCAAAGGAAATCAGAAAGACACCTGAGATTTACTATGCAGGAAACAGCATAAGCCCATCATACTTAAAGGCTTTACTTGATGTGGTAGGAGACAGGGATTTTTCTGTTAATATTATTTCAAAGTCAGGTACAACTACTGAACCGGCTATTGCTTTTAGGGTATTCAGAGAGAAGTTAGAGAAGAAATATGGCAAGGAAGGCGCAGCAAAGAGAATTTATGCTACAACTGATAAGTCAAAGGGAGCCTTAAAGGGACTTGCAACAGCAGAAGGTTATGAAAGCTTCGTAGTACCGGATGATGTTGGAGGACGTTTCTCAGTTCTTACAGCAGTAGGTCTTCTTCCTATAGCAGTAAGCGGAGCTGATATTGACCAGCTTATGGCAGGTGCAGCAAGCGGAAGAGAGAGAGCATTAAATAGCAAATTTGAAGATAATGATGCCATGAAATATGCGGCAATCAGAAATATATTATTAAGAAAAGGTAAGTCAGTAGAGATTGTTGCTAACTACGAACCAAGCCTTCATTATGTAGGTGAATGGTGGAAGCAGCTTTACGGTGAAAGCGAAGGAAAGGACAACAAGGGTATTTTCCCGGCAGCAGTTGACCTTACAACAGACCTTCATTCTATGGGACAGTTTATTCAGGATGGCTCAAGAATAATGTTTGAGACAGTTATCAACGTTGAAGAAACTGACGCAAAGATTGAAATAAGTAAAGAAGCAGAGGATTTAGACGGGCTTAACTATTTAGCAGGAAAGGATATGGACTTTGTTAATAAGAGTGCCATGAATGGAACAATTCTTGCCCACACAGATGGAAATGTACCAAATATTATAGTAAACGTACCAAAGCAGAATGAGTTTTATCTTGGTGAGTTATTCTATATGTTTGAATTTGCATGTGGTGTAAGTGGTTACATTTTAGGAGTAAATCCTTTCAACCAGCCTGGTGTAGAAAGCTACAAGAAGAACATGTTTGCACTTCTTGGTAAGCCGGGATTTGAAGATTTAACAGCACAGTTGTTAAAGCGTCTATAATAAAAACTTAGATGTGATATATATAAATAAATGAGGCTTCCCTTCAGATG
>NZ_CAKVZL010000043.1:0-16987 GCF_934835595.1 Eubacterium sp. AF15-50 | reverse complement strand
ACTGTTTCACTGTCTTCGTTGTATGTTAATTTTTCCAAGTCATGTAAATTTCTTGTCTCCTGCAATGCAGGTAAAAGCAAATCGCATATTTTCTGTTTATCTTCCATTATTGCTCCTTTCCTAGCTTAAAAAATACTCAATGCTAACACCGAAATACTCGGCTAAAGTTTTAATCTTGTCTAACTTAGGTGTATACTCTCCACGTTTCCATGCCGAAAATGTAGATTTTGTAATCCCAGTATCAAGAGAGACTTTATAATCAGATACACCCGCTTCGTCTCTTAATTTTACATATTTATCGTACATTTCTTCCCTCCTTTCTGAACTTTTTATTGAATTTAGTTCAGAAATCTGATATACTTAGTTTGTTAGAAATATAAGCATAAAATTGACTGTTCCGTTTTCTGAACACATTTACATTGTAGTTTAGTTTTCTGAATTTGTCAATACTTTTTGTACAGTTTTTTGAACTTTTTTTAGGAGGTATTGTCATGTAC
Organism: Eubacterium sp. AF15-50; assembly: GCF_934835595.1. NCBI lineage: Bacteria > Bacillati > Bacillota > Clostridia > Eubacteriales > Eubacteriaceae > Eubacterium > Eubacterium sp. AF15-50. Next base: position 16,490 of record NZ_CAKVZL010000043.1, on the reverse strand, counting down.
GAGATTTACTGCAAATTGAGAGATGAAAAAGGTGTTAAGGACGCAGATGTTGTGAGAGCTACTGGTATCACTAAATCAACTTTTAGTTCTTGGAAAAGCGGAAAATATACACCTAAAAATGAAAAATTGCAGAAAATAGCTGATTATTTTGGTGTTTCTTTAGAATATTTAAGGACTGGAAATGTACCTGATTTTATATATTCAGATGACAACGTTGATTTTTTAATTGAGGTGCAGCATTACTCTAAAGATATTGAATTTGTCAATAGAATGAAAAGATATATGTCACTATCAACCAATGATAAGAAATCCGTTGATGATATGATTGATTTTTTGTACAATAAAGAAAAAAAGGAAGAGAACTAAATCTCTTCCTTTTCCATTTTTAAAATAAAGTTGTAATAAAATCTTACTTTTCTTAAATCTTCAATATCGTCGAGCATTTTAACAATATTTTGAATTAGTGCTTTTCGTTCTTCCCCGTCAAATTCTTTAGTGCCTTTTTCCATAGCTTCATCTCCGTTTCTCTTTCTAATGTAAAGTAGCGATACGTTCATTATATCGAACGTTTGTTCTTATGTAAATAGTAAATTTAAAAATTAGGTGTTTGTTTTTCGATTAGCAATGTTCTTCTAGTCCGTTATTTTTCTTGTTCCTGCCCCTTGTTTTCATTTACTTAATACAAGTATAACCACGAAAAAAAGCCTTGTAAATAGGCAATTTTGCGTGTCTCAAATATGAGACCTGATAATCGCAGTTGTGGGCAATTTACCGAAAAAAACTTTTAATATTAACTTCCAGAGCGTTTGCCAGTGCTTCTAATTCAAGCAAACTTTTAGGGATAATTCCGTTTTCCAGTCGGCTTATCGTTGCTCTGCTAACCCCACTTAGCTCTTCCAATTCCCTGATTGACAATTTCTTTTTCAATCTTTTTTTCTTGATATTTAATTTCATACATCCCCCTTGACCTTTTTACGAGTTTATTTGATAATTATATTGAACCACTGAAAGCATGAATGTGTCTAAGTGGTGTTTTTTTATTTTCTTTTAATTATTATGCCGATTTATCAAGTTTTTATTGACGAAAAAGCTAAAATAAAGGTATATTAATTAGTAGAAAGGAGGGAGGAAAAATGAAGACTTGGAAACTTGTATCTGGAATACTTTCTATCGTCATGTTTGCATTGGTTGCACTTCAATCATGTGCTGTTGGAATCGGAAATGCATTAGAAGATAATGACGAGGTTAGTGGTTCGGCAGGATTAATCGTTGCTGTTCTTCTACTTGCAGGTGGAATAACCTCGGTTAGTGTAAGGAACGCAAAAACTAATGGCGGAAACATAGCACTGATAGTTTTATTTGGGATTGCTGTTCTCTTTGGCTTTGTATTTGCAGACAGCTACACAGACCTTAAAGTTTGGGCTTCTTGGTGCTTAATTTGTCTTATCTTAGCAGTAGTTAGCCTTTTTAAGAATAAAAAGAACAAGCAAAAAATAGAAGATATTAAAGAATAATTTTCAAATAAAAAGAGCCAGTCTAATAGGCCAGCTCAAATGTAATGTATTTATAACTCTAGACAAGTTACTGCTTAAATATATCATATTTGAGACATTCGGTCAATGACTGGGTGTCTTTTTTGTACTTAAAATCAGGAGGAAACAGAAATGAAAGCACCTAATGGATATGGAAGCGTTGTCTACCTTGGCAAGAATAGACGTAAGCCCTATGCTGTCAGGATTACTGTAAGCAGAGAGTTAATTACTGATGAGAACGGAAAAGTTAAATCAAAACAGAAATATGCTTATTTGAGCTATCACGAAAAAGCAAAAGATGCTCATATAGCACTTGCTACCTATAATGCTAACAAGGTTGATGGAGCAGAGCTTGCAGAAGTCAAAAAATTAATTCCGACAAAGGTTCCAACATTCGAAGAATTATTTGAGGAGTGGTATGAGCGAAAAGAAAATTCAAACAAAAAGTTGTCTACTTCAACAATGAAAATATACCGCTCAAATTTTAATTTGTTAAAAGATTATCATAAAAAACCGATTACTTTTTTTGATAGTAATAATCTTCAAGCAATTTTTGACAGCTATTCATTTTTTTCCAAAGCTCACGTAACGCAAATTCACACCATTCTCAACAACGTCCTACAGCTTGCAAGGAAAAAGAAAATTATAAGGGAAAACGAATTAAATTTGTGTGAATTAACTTATAAAGAAAACAAAGAAAAGATTCACAATGCTTTTTCAAGAAGTGAAATTTTAACTTTATGGGAAAATTCAAATAATGAAATTGTTAAAATGATATTAATAACAGTATATTCGGGATTGAGACCGCAAGAGCTACTATCACTTAAGCAAGAAAACATTCATCTCAAAGAAAGCTATATGATTGGTGGGATGAAGACTGCGGCTGGAACAAATAGAACCATTCCAATTCATCAAAAAATTAAACCCTTAATTCGATATTTCGAAGAAAAAAACAATAATAGTGTTTTTTTGTTTCCTGCAATTCGAGGTAAAGGCTCTTATAATTATAAAACATTTTTATACAATTTTGATAATGCAATAGAAAAATTAGGACTATCAAAGCGTTTTCCACATGATGGTAGGCATACCTGCTCAACATTGATGGCAGAACAGGGTATCCCTCTGATATACAGACAAAAAATATTAGGACATTCAAGCGGGAACATAACAGATGATGTTTACGTTCATCTCGATAAAGAAATTTTAATTGAGGAAATCAATAAAATTGACGCGTAAATTTGTATATTACTTGTATATTACTAGTGCTGATTTAAACATTTTTAAAGGACTTTTGCATTACAAATCCCCTTATTTAAAGGGGATGTTGTTGTTGTTCATTTATTTCCTTAATAAACGTTACATAATCCATTTTATTTCTCCTAACATTATGAATTTGTTCAGTTGCATAAGGTTTGTGTTCGATTTATAGTTTTATTATAATGCATAGCATTATATTTTTCAACATATATTTTAAGTGACCATTTCTAAAAGAAATGGCCACTTATTAACTGCGGATACCTTTTATTTATTTCTTATTGCCTCTATAGGTCTTTTTGATGCTATCTTATAAACCGGTATAAAGCTTGCTACTGCTGCAACGCCTAAGCTTATTAATAGAAGTAATATAATCTGTCTTGGTCCGAAATTAAGTACAGTTATTAAAACTCCCATCTCTTTTCTTATAGCACTGTTTATCCATACTGTAACGCTTCCGGCAGCTATTGTTGCTAAAACAAAGTTTATAACAGCTATAATAAAGCTCTCTGAGAAGAATATTCTAAATACGTCATTACTTCTTGCACCTATTGCCCTAAGTATTCCAATTTCCTGCTTTTTGTAAGCTATACTTGTGGCAATAAAGTTTGATAACATAATTGCCGCAAATAATGCAAATCCCAATCCCACATACAGGAATACCTTTGATAATACATTTAATATTTCATCTACTGAATCTAACTCAAAGGTAACTGAATTTTGCATTTTAAATTTTACATTATCTTTTTCCGTATAACAATACTTTACAAGTTTTTGTATGTCTGCCTTGTTATCAGGCATTGATGACACTGCAAAACTATAAGTTCCAATTGCTCCAACCCAGTCTTTTTCGTAGAATTTATCAGGAACAACATATGCTGCCTTACCTTCTCCTTTTATTACTCCTACTATTTTCCAGTTTTTATCTGTTTTTTCCTCTTCACTGGCTAATGAATAGCTTATGTTGAAAAATGGTTCATTCTTAAGATATTCAACGAAATCCTTAGCATCTACATCTTCACCGTTTTTGTATATTTGTCCTTCCGGAACAATTATTTCATTATCTGCTAATTTACTCTTTTCACCATCAACCCATGTAATTTTTGACTTGTCAGCATCTGATAATTTTGTCATTCCATCAGATGAACAATCGTAGCTGCTATTGCTTACATCCATATAAATGGAATTAGTATTTACATTAATAACCTTTCCGTCACCATTGACTAAACTTTCAACATATCCGTCACCGGTCATGGCTACACATGATAAGCTGTATTCCTTTATCCCATCTAATTCTCTGCTTAAGGCATACATGGCAAGAGTTTCTGCATTACTTTTTCCTGTCATGCTGTCACCTATTGTTTTATATCTGTTAAAATCAACCTTTGTGTCAATTACGGCAGTAACAGTAAATTTATCCCCGTTTAACTCAATTGTTTTTCCTATAATATCTTTATAATCTGAAATCTTTTCAATGCTTTTGCCTTCTAAATATCCTGTTTTTTCGTAGGTTTTATATACATATTCACTAATAGCTATTTCTTTCTTACTTCCGTCAGGCAGTTTTCCGGCTAATACCTTGTATCCCATTTCATCAATTATTTTCTGATTAATGTCAGCAAATCCTGTTATTGATGTTGCATATGGACAATAGACTTCATTTCCTGACAGATTTGATGTATCTTTTATGTTTGTCATTTCCATTCCTTCATCGCTAGGCATATAAACACCTCTGAAATCATGGCCTGTTTCTTTACTTATCTTTGCTACATCTTCATCTGTAAGTTTGTATGACCAGTCATCCCACCATGTAGCTCCATCGTTATCCATTTTTTTAGCTTTTAATACAGACGCATATTTTATATTTGAATCTGATATTGAATTAGTACATGTTTTAATATGGTCATATGTTCCAAATGTATCTGCCAGTGCAAACATTCCAAATGCCACAAAAGACAATAAAATAGTAATCACCAGTCTGAATTTCTTGTGTTTTAAACCACTTGCTCCAATTTTAAAGGAATTTTTAACAGGAAGCTTTGATTTAATTAATTTAAACTCTCCATCCACATAATCAATTGCATCCTGATTTGTTTTTTTGAAATTACCGCTAACATGCTGCTTTGCTTTTATTGTTGCCTTAACATCTTTTTTGACAGAATCCATATACTCATTTATTGCAATTCTGTCTTCCTCTGTAAGATGATATCCTTCAGATATAATAAAACCGTCCTCTTCAAAGGAAATTCCCTGGGAGAAATCAATTTCATCACCGTCTGTTTTTTCTACATCTGAAATAACTTTTCCATCTGCCAGTTCTATAATTCTGTCTCCATACTGCTCTGCAAACTCCCTATCGTGGGAAACTACAATTACAAGCTTCTCCTCTGACAGCTTTTTCAGTGTATCAAAAACCTGTTTTCCTGTATTAGAATCCAAGGCTCCTGTAGGCTCATCTGCCATAATTATCTGAGGATTTTTTACTAAAGCTCTTGCAATTGCAACTCTTTGCTTCTGACCTCCTGAAAGTTCATTTGGCTTTCTGTCACCAAATCCGTCTAAATCTACCTGTCTTAATATTTTACTTATTTCCTCATCTGTGGCTTTTCTTCCCTGAAGTTCAATTGCCAATGCTATATTAGCTCCCACAGTAAATTCTTCTAAAACATTGTACTCCTGAAAAATAAATCCAACATATGTATTTCTGTATGAATCAAAATGATTCTGTTTAAAGTTTTTAGAAGAAACACCTTTTATAATTATTTCTCCATCATCATATTTATCTAATCCTCCTAAGAGATTAAGTAATGTTGACTTGCCGCTTCCGGACTTTCCCAACAGGAAAATCATTCCTTTTTCAGGAAATCTTAATGATATACCTTTTAATGCTTCAACAGAAACACCTTTTTTGGTTTTATATATTTTTCGCAAATTTTTCGTTTCTAACATTTTACTACCTTTTCCTTTCATATTGTATCGCCCTAGAACCAATTGTACTATATCAATTAATACAATTGTATTATAGTAACCCCATTTTAATCTGTCAACCCCCTTTTTATTTAAATATTTTATTCTTTATATTTACGGTATGGAATAATACCTAATAACACAAAACGACCTTTAACTACCGGTTTAAAACCCGATAGCTAAAGGCCGCCTTTAAATTATAGGAAATACGTTATAAGTATTTATACTCCCACGATTATATTTCCCCAGTCATAGTCCACAATCTTATATACCGGATTTACCGGTAAAAGTATTTTCTCATATAAGAAATTATGTCCTGCTACTGTATTCATTTTTCTGTTCTGATACAAAATATCAGCAATGGAATAAATTGTATAGTTTTCATTTTGTAATCTTCTTCACCCCATCCGTTTCCATTGCTGTTTGCCTTGTTTCCTATGGAGAAATCACAAAGTCCTACATTAGTCTGCTTTGGAGATACTTTATAAATTCTTGCATTATCTCTGGTCTTCATATAGTATCTTGTAGGGATATCGATTTCTACTGTTTTAGCAGATGTATTAACACCTGTTATTTTTCTATAAAATGTAGTTCCCATAGTTGTAGTATTAACACTTGCTGACCAAAAACCTGACATGCTGTGTTCATTAATCCAGTCTGCTGTTCTGTCACTTCTGATAATAACCCAGTCACCTGCTTTAAAATTACTTACATCATTTACATGAATGGTAGTTGTTGGTGTAGAAGGAATATCCTGAGATAAATAATATGTTTTTCCGTCATCAGCGCTGTTCCATGTTCCACTATTTGGAGAAATATTTATAACCTGACAAAATCTCATATTTTCCGCGTAACATCTTATAAATGTCTTTCCAACACCTGCACCCTTAAAAAGAATGTTGCTTCCCTTAATACGCAAGGCTGCTGAGTTTTCTGAAGATGTTGGTTTAACCTTAAATGTACCTTCCGAGAGATACACCGTTCCCCCTCCTGCTGCTTCAACTGCATTAATTGCACTTTGAATGGCACCGGTAGAATCATTAGCTCCTGTAGCATCTGCGCCGTAATCCACTACATTAGCATATAATCCTGACATTTGTGTAGGTATGTCTTTCTCTCCCCTTTCATAACCTGCATATGAAAAGTCATGTAAAAACTGTCCACTGCTGTTAGTATAACCCGGTGTCCAATTTTCCGGGTATAATACGCTACGCCATGTAGACGCTGCCTTCGTCTGCTGTGGTGCTATGGCACTTGGAAGCAACGATACGACCATCATACATGACATTAAAACTGATAAAAACTTCTTTTTAAACATAGAAGCCCCCCTCCTAAAAAAATAATGGAATAGTGTGATTTGTATGTATTTTTTTAGTATACATACTTTTCATTAACAATAATATATACTTTTGTGTGTTAAGTCAACAGATTTTTGTACATTATTTACAAAAACTTTTTTTATTTTGTTGTTTTTTTGTGCTATTTATATTAAAATTTTGGTAAAAAAAGAGAAGAATTAAGTAATTGCCTTATCTAATTCTTCTCTTCAAAAAAATATTTTTATTTAATTAATCCGATAATTTTGCTGGTTCCTAACCTGTCTGCCCCTAAATTAAGGAATTTTTCGGCATCTTCTAATGAAGCTATTCCTCCTGCAGCTTTTATATGGGTATTATTAGAAATATTTTTATTAAAAATTTCCACATCTTCAAAAGATGCACCCCTAATTGAAAATCCTGTAGAAGTTTTTATAAAGTCTGCCTTAGACATTGACACCACTTCTGTCATTTTAACTTTTTCTTCATCAGTTAAAAGAGCCGTTTCAACAATTACTTTAAGTAATCTTCCATCACATGCATCTTTAACTTTATTTATTTCGCTAAATATTGCATCGTAATTTTTTTCCTTAACCCATCCTAAATTAATAACCATATCAATTTCAGATGCACCATTTTTTACGGCATCCATGGCTTCAGCACACTTTATGTCTGTTGTGTTATATCCGTTAGGAAATCCGATTACCGTACATACAGGTATTTTCCCTTCAACATATTCTGCCGCTTTTTTAACAAAAGAAGGTGGAATACACACAGACGCTGTGGAATACTCTATTCCCTCGTCGCAAATCTGCTTAATCTGTTCCCATGTTGCATCCTGCTTTAATAAAGTATGGTCAACCTTTTTTAATATCTCTTTAATTTCCATTCTGCTTCCTTATGTTTGCTCTCTTTCTCAATGTAGGATCTAATATTTTCTTTCTTATTCTAAGACTTTCAGGTGTTATTTCCAACAATTCGTCTGTGTCAATAAACTCCAACGCCTGCTCTAAGCTTAAAACTTTCTTTGGAACAAGTCTTAATGCTTCATCAGAACTTGACGTTCTTGTATTTGAAAGATGTTTGGTTTTACAAACATTAACTTCAATATCTTCTGCCCTGCCTGTCTGTCCTACAACCATTCCTGAGTAAACCTTTTCTCCCGGTCCGATAAATAATGTTCCACGCTCCTGGGCATTGAAAAGACCATATGTTATGGCTTCACCTGCTTCAAAAGCAATAAGTGAGCCCTGTTTTCTGTACTGAATGTCCCCTTTATATGGACCATAATCATCAAATACAGTATTTATGACACCATTTCCCTTAGTATCTGTCATAAATTCTCCTCTGTATCCAATAAGTCCACGGGAAGGAATTGAGAATTCTAATCTTGTATAACCGTCTCCTGTAGGAGCCATTCCCTGAAGTTCACCTTTTCTGTTGCTTAATTTCTGTATAATTGCACCTGAAAATTCATCAGGAACATCAATATAGCAGATTTCCATAGGTTCTAACTTCTTACCACGTTCATCTTCCTTATAGATAACCTCTGCTTTACTTACGGCAAATTCATAACCTTCTCTTCTCATGTTTTCAATAAGAACCGATAAATGAAGTTCTCCACGTCCTGAAACCTTGAATGTATTCATATCTTCAGTTTCTTCTACCCTAAGAGATACGTCAGTATTTAATTCACGCATAAGTCTGTCTCTTATGTGACGTGATGTTACAAACTTACCTTCCTGACCTGCAAGCGGGCTGTCATTTACCATAAAATTCATGGAAATGGTTGGTTCTGATATTTTCTGGAATGGTATAGGCTGTGGGTTGTCTAATGAACAAATTGTATCTCCTATACTTATATCTGCAATACCTGAAATTGCCACTATAGCACCAACTGTAGCTTCCTTTACTTCTTTTTTCTGTAATCCCTCAAATTCATAAAGTTTACTGATTTTTACTCTCTTTGTATTTGAAGGGTCATGATAGTTTACTAATGTTACATCCTGATTTACCTTAATTGTACCATTATCCACTTTACCAACGCCGATACGTCCAACGTATTCATTATAGTCAATTGTACTGATAAGTACCTGAGTATCTGCCTCCGGGTCTCCTTCCGGTGCAGGAATATAATCAATAATTGTCTCAAACAAAGGCTTCATATCAACGCCTTCATCTTCCATATTTAGCTTAGCAATTCCCTGCTTAGCTGATGCAAACACAAAAGGACATTCTAACTGGTCTTCATTAGCATCTAATTCAATAAATAATTCTAATACTTCATCTATAACTGCCTCAGGTCTTGCCTCAGGTCTGTCAATTTTATTAATGCAGACAATTACAGGAAGACTAAGCTCTAAAGCCTTTTTAAGAACAAATCTTGTTTGAGGCATAGCACCTTCAAAAGCATCTACAACTAAAATAACACCATTTACCATTTTAAGTACACGCTCAACTTCTCCTCCGAAATCAGCATGTCCCGGTGTATCAATAATGTTTATTTTTGTGTTCTTATAAGTAACCGCAGTATTTTTTGACAGAATAGTGATTCCTCTTTCTCTTTCAATATCATTAGAATCCATTACTCTTTCAGCTACTTCCTGATTCTCTCTAAATACACCACTCTGTTTTAACAATTCATCAACCAATGTAGTTTTTCCATGGTCAACGTGAGCAATTATGGCAATATTTCTTATATCTTCTCTAATCATTTTTTAATATTTCTCCTTTGATTATTCACATACATCTTTTCGATTGTATCACACTGAAAATTTTTTTCAATAAAAACAGTTTATATTAAGTCCCCAACGCACTATTTTTCACTAATGACGTCCTTTTTATGGCATCTCCATATAAAATGGTGCCTCTTTAATTTCGCTCCACACTGCCTTATCACTGGTAGTATCTACAACCTTTTTTTTAAAATTTTCAAAATCACTTTTTCCCATAACAATGTTAATGGTTACATCTGCCCCATATTCCTCTGTTTCTTCCATATCAAACTGACTCATAATATATTTTATTTTTCCAATGGAATTATAATCTGTTGTAACCGAGAAATTCACTCCCGGACAAACTTCTTTTATAACCGAGTTTTTAAGCCCTTCTTTAGATGATAAGCCGTAGGCCCTTACCAGCCCTCCTGTTCCAAGAAGGGTTCCTCCAAAATACCTAGTTACCACTATCAGAGTATTCCTTAAGTTTTCTCCCATAAGCACCTCAAGTATAGGCTTTCCTGCTGTTCCCTGAGGTTCACCATCATCACTAAATCTTTGTATTTCGTTGTTCTTTCCCATTATAAATGCAAAGCAGTTATGTCTTGCATCCCAATATTTTTTCTTAATGTTTTCTATTTGTAAAATTGCTTCCTCTTCACTTTCCACAGGCAAAACATGAGCAATAAACCGGGATTTTTTTTCAGTTATTTCCCCTTCTCCGCCTTTACTTACAATATAATATTTATCCATTTAATGCCACCTCGTTTCTACTATATCATATTTAATGCCCATTATGAAGAATGAACTTTCTATGTTGCGACATTTTTCCCCTTTATTAAATTCCATCCTTTTGTTATAATTGCTTGAGAAGGAAGGGATTCCGACGATTTGCCGCCCACTGCTAGGAGGGGGCATTACATTTAGGAGGACATAAAATGAATTTCGGATATAAAGAAACAATCAACAAGCAAAAAGACTTAGTTTCCGTACAACGGAAAGTAATGTCTAAATCACTTGTTTCACTATTGAAAATTTTTCTATATATTATATTACTTCTTATTATAACGGTGGGATTTCTGCTTTTAGGAATTGTTCACGGCATTATTAAAAGTGCACCTTCAATAGATGATGTTTCAATTGTTCCGTCATCTTATTCCACTACTGTGTATAATTCAGATAATAAAGAAATTGCCAAATTAATAACCAGTGGTTCTAACCGTATTAAGGTTTCTTTAGATCAGGTTCCTACCTATTTAAGATGGGCATTTATTGATACTGAAGATGCAAGATTTTATGAGCACAACGGTATTGACATTCAGGGTATAGGACGAGCTGCCTTAATTGCAGTGACTACCCTTAACCCATCAGAAGGTGCCAGCACCATAACTCAGCAGGTACTTAAAAATAATGTTTTTACCAACTGGACATCTGAAAGTGCATTTCTTTCATCCTTAAAACGTAAGATTCAGGAACAGTATCTTGCTGTTCAGCTTGAAAAGGTTACGTCAAAGGAAACTATTTTGGAAACATACTTAAATACCATTAACCTTGGGGCAAATACCCTTGGTGTACAGGCAGCTTCCTTAAGGTATTTTAACAAGGATGTAAGTAAGCTGACAGTATCGGAAGCAGCTGTTTTGGCAGCTACAACTTCCAGTCCTGAGGTTTATAACCCAATTACTAATCCTGAAAAAAATCAGACTAAGCGTGAAATTATTTTAAAGAATATGTTTGATGCAGGACATCTTACTGAAGCTGAATATAATGAAGCATTAAAGGATGATGTATATTCACGTATTCAGAAAGTAAATAACAAAATTGAAAAGAAAAATGACAAAGTATACTCCTACTTTGTTGATGAAGTTGTAAAACAGGTTTTGAGTGACCTTCAAAAAACTAAAGGTTACACATATAATCAGGCATATAACGCGGTATACAGTGGTGGTTTGAAGATTTACACTACTCAGGATTCCCAGATACAGAAAATCTGTGACACTGAATTATCTAATGATGAAAACTACCCATATGCAATACAATACGCAATAAACTGGGCATGGTCAGTACAAAATCCTGATGGTACAGTGGATAATTATGATGAAAGCGATATTCAGACCTACCATAAAAAGGTTTTAGGTGAAACTAATTTTAAACTTTTATTTAATTCTAAAGAAGAAGCTAAACAATGCGTTAGAGATTACAAGAGACATTTAAGACAGAAATATTATAAAAAAGGTCTAAAGGAAAAGGACGGATATACCCAGTACGAAACATTGTACTACAATCCACAGCCTCAGGTGTCCTTTACCATATTAGACCAATCTACAGGCTTTGTTAAGGCAATTGTAGGTGGCCGTGGAAAGAAAAATGTAAGTCTTTCCCTTGACAGGGCAACAGCTTCCACAAGACAGCCGGGTTCAACTTTTAAGATTTTATCTACTTATGCTCCAGCTATTGATACTATGGGTTACACTCTTTCCACTACTATTGTGGATGAGCCATTTAGTTATTCTAACGGACGTCCTGTAGAGAACTGGAACCATACTTATAAGGGTACCGTAACCGTAAAACAGGCTATTGCCCAATCTATGAATGTATGTGCCGTTAAAACATTAACTGCCATTACTCCTCAGTTAGGCTATGATTATCTGTTAAATTTCGGCATCTCTACTCTTGTAGATAACCGTGTGGAAAAGGACGGTTCAGTTTCTTCGGATATTCATCAGGCACTTGCTCTTGGTGGTATTACTGATGGTGTAACTAATCTGGAAATGACAGCTGCCTATGCTTCTATTGCCAATACAGGAAAATACATTCGTCCTGTATTCTACTCACAGGTTATAGACAGCAATGGTCGCGTATTATTAGACAATACAGCACCTAAGGCCAAAACCATTTTAAAGGATTCCACCGCCTATCTTTTAACTCAGGCTATGATAAGCGTTGTTAAAGAAGGTACCGGTACTCCTTGTCAGTTAGAAGGTGGAATGCCTTCTGCCGGAAAGACAGGAACCACATCAAGTGCATACGATTTATGGTTCTGTGGATATACTCCATATCTTACAGCATCCATCTGGACAGGATACGATGAAAATACAGCCCTTACAGGTATTCAAAACTACCACGAGAAGCTTTGGGCAAAAATCATGAATCAAATTGATACTGTAAAGAAATATAAGCCAAAGGATTTTGCTACAGGTCAAAGTGTTAAAGCTTACAATATATGCAATGCTTCAGGAAAGCTTGCCATAAAAGGTGTTTGTCCAAAAACCCATAAAGAATACTTTGTAAAGGGCAGTCAGCCTGATAAATGCAGCTGGCATTCAGCTTATATCAATTCAGATGATAATAACTATAATTCAGGAAACAAAGGCTCTACTTCCAAGGCTTCTGATGGATCAGGTGAAACATCTTCTTCAAAAGAAGATGCTACCATATCTACTAGAAATCAAACTACAAAGGATTCAGTAAAATCAAAAAAGACACCGTAAGGTTTTTATAAGGTAAACAAAAAAAGGATTGCAAAAGCAATCCTTTTTTGTTTACCTGCTAATAAAGCATGACTTAGAAAAACTTATCGTATATTCCAAATCCAAATATAAATAATATTATCAGCGGTAATATATATGTGATGTAAAACCTCATACTGCTACGAAGCTTTAATCCCTTTCCTGTATTAGCTTCAGCTATATAATTATCCCAGCCCCAGCCTTTATTTCTTGTACAAAACAACAGATAAACAAGGGAGCCTAATGGAAGTAAAATATTGCTTACTATAAAGTCCTCAAAGTCCAATACCGTTCCACCAAACACTTCAAATCCCTTCCACTTCAAAACACTATATCCCAAAGCACATGGTAGCGACAAAACCGTTATTGCCACTAAATTAAAAAGGCATGATTTCTTTCTGCTCCAGTTTTTCAGTTCCATGTCACAGCATATTATATTTTCAAACACTGCCAATACGGTGGAAAATGCCGCAAAGGACATAAATACAAAGAATAAACTTCCCCACAATCTTCCAAGAGGTATGTGGTTAAAAATATTAGGCAATGTTATAAATATAAGACTTGGTCCCTGGGTCTGATCTACTCCAAAAGTAAAACATGCCGGAAATATAATAAGTCCCGATGTTATTGCCACAAAGGTATCAAGGGCTGCTATATTAATAGACTCTGAAAGTAATGAATGATCCTTTTCAATATAGCTTCCAAATATTGCCATAGAGCCTATTCCCACACTTAAAGTAAAGAATGCCTGATTCATGGCATAAACTATTGTTTTTCCTATGCCTACGCTACTCATTCTGCCTAAATCCGGTATAAGAAAAAAGCTTAACCCTTCCTTTGCTCCATCCATAAAGAAACTGTTTACGGCAAGAACAAGCATTATAATAAGTAAAGATGTCATCATTGCCTTTGATACTTTTTCAAGACCATTCTGTACGCCAATTGAACAGATAAAAACTCCCACTACCACAACAATTACCATACAGGTAACCATTACCACGGGATTTTGTTTCATATCATCAAACACACCTGAAATCGCCTGTGCATCAAGGCCTGTAAATCTGCCTGTAGCCGTAAGATAAAAATAATATAACATCCAGCCTGCTACTGTGGTATAAAACATCATGATTATATAATTTCCCCCCAAGGAAACATACCCATGTATGTGCCATTTCGTCCCTGGCTTTTCCAATTGTTTAAATGACCTGACAGGACTTTTTTTACTGGCACGACCTACCGAAAATTCCATTGTCATAATTGGTATTCCAAGAATCATCAAAAACAGAATGTACAGTAATACAAACATTCCGCCGCCACCCTGTCCTGCCATATATGGAAATTTCCACACATTTCCGATTCCAATGGCACATCCTGCCGATAATAGCAAAAATCCCAGCCTGGATTTTAGTTGTTCTCTTTCCTGCATATTAAATCCTCATACCTTTCTAGCTAAAAAATTTATCATATATTCCAAAGCCAAAAATAAATAAAATTATAATCGGAAGTATATATGTAATATAAAATCTCATTCCATTTCTCATCTTTAATCCCTTACCGGTATTAGCTTCAGCCATGTAATTATCCCAGCCCCAGCCATTTTTTCCGGTACAGAATAAAAGATACACTAAAGAACCCAACGGAAGTAATAAATTACTTACAAGAAAATCTTCAAAATCTAAAACTGTTCCGCCAAATACCTTAAATCCATCCCACTGCCACAAATTGTATCCCAATACGCAAGGAAGAGATAACAGGGTTATTGCTATAAAGTTGACAAAACTTGACTTCTTTCTGCTCCAATTCTTAAGCTCCATTCCACAGCAAATTATATTTTCAAATACTGCCAGCACCGTGGAAAATGCCGCAAAGGACATAAATACAAAGAATAGGCTTCCCCACAGTCTTCCAAGAGGAATATGATTAAAAATATTAGGCAGTGTTATAAATATAAGACTTGGTCCCTGGGTCTGGTCTACTCCGAAAGTAAAGCATGCAGGGAATATAATAAGTCCTGATGTTATTGCCACAAAGGTATCAAGAAAAGCAATATTAATGGATTCACCTAACAATGAACGTTCTTTTCCAATATAACTTCCAAATATTGCCATGGCACCAATTCCTAAACTAAGGGTAAAAAACGCCTGATTCATGGCAAAAACTATTGTTCTTCCCACACCTACGCTTTTCATTCTTGCCACATCCGGTACTAAGAAGAACTTAAGACCTTCCTTTGCCCCGCTCATAAAAAAGCTGTTTACGGCAAGAACAATCATTATAATAAGAAGTGCCACCATCATAAACTTAGACACTTTTTCAAGACCGCTTTGAACTCCTATGGAACATATAAAAATTCCAACTGCCACAACAATTATCATACATAATGCCATTATCCCCGGCTGACTTAACATTTCGTTAAATACATTGCCAACGCCATCTGCATCAAGTCCTACAAATTTGCCTGTGGCTGTAAGATAGAAATAATATAACATCCAGCCTGATACTGTGGTATAAAACATCATAAGGAGATAGTTTCCTATAAGTGCCACATAACCATGTATATGCCACTTAGTTCCGGGCTTTTCTAACTGATAATATGCCTGAACCGGACTTTTCCTGCTGGCACGACCTACTGCAAACTCCATAGTCATAATAGGTATTCCTAAAACCAGCAAAAACAGAATGTAAAATAAAACAAACATTCCGCCTCCGCCCTGACCTGTCATATAAGGAAATTTCCATACGTTTCCAATTCCGATTGCACATCCTGCCGATATAAGCAAAAATCCCAATCTGGACTTTAATTGTTCTCTTTCCTGCATTTTATTAACCTCATTTCATTTTAATCTTTTCCGGAATATATAGTGCCTCCTCCCATCGGTCAGCGGCAATTTATCAGAAATATTCAAAAAAATAAACTCCGTCCTTTTTGTTTTCTCCCCATAGTACCTTCTCCCTTTAGTTCAAGATATATTTTACGGGAAGATTTTTATTGTCAACTAATCTAGTTTACTATAATATCTCCATAAGGTCAAAGAAAAAAACAGCCCTTTAATGATTTTCTATGCAACCATTAAAGAGCTGTTAAATTCAGGAAAATTAACTATATTTTATTGTAATTAGCAAACACCCTGTGCTTCCATAGCTTCTGCTACCTTTTCAAATCCGGCAATGTTAGCACCTACTACGTAGTTACCC